>DASXLG010000257.1 GCA_036496425.1 Terriglobia bacterium
ATCGACGGAGTCAGATCGCACGGCGGATGTAAAACGGCCGGCGCTGCGATCTGACTCACCGATCGGAACTGCGCTTCTTCCAGTAGCTCACCCACCAAAGCAAGCCAATTTCGCGGCCAGAGGATATACCCACGCCCACTATGTCGTCGCGGGCTTCAGGCCGCGTTCGGTATCAAGAAAGAATTTCGGCCGAAATACCGAAAGCAGTAAACTTGCCGGCTATGCGAACTCTGGCAGTCGCGCTCATTTTAACTTCAGTGCTGACCTTCGCCGTGGCGACGGCGTTGATTCTCCTGGGCCAGCCAATTGTTCCAGGAATTCATACCGGCCCTGAAGGATTCTCACGAGCCTCATCGAACCTGGCACTAATCGCTATTGCATTGGGTGTGTGGTTTGGACCCAGTACCGATTCCGGCAACGAGGACGACGACTAAGAGGGCACATCAGAACATGCGAAACCCAATGCTCCCTTCAGTCGTGCTGTTCTATTCGGTCGTTGCGCTGGTGCTGGCGGTGACGCTCATCCTTTTACACGGATCTTCACTGTTGGGAACCGGAGCGCGGGGCTTATCGAACGCGTGCGAAAACCTCGTTCTGATCGTGATTGCGATGGGGGTCTGGGTAAAAAGAAAGTAGAAAGGTTGCAGGCTTCTGCATTTCACATTTGAACTGCAGAAACCTCCAATGATGCAACCTGAAATAGGTTTTAAACTGTTTTCAGTTCGCGGGATTTGCCTTCTTCGAGTCGTCCCACTGCCCGACAACCTTGCCGTCGGCAAACCTGGCTGCGATGAACTCGCCGGCCGGTGAGCCGTCTTTCATCGGATGCATCTTCATTGTGACTTTCGCGCCGGCGGGGAACGTCGATGGGCGATAGCCCTGGCGCCCCAGCGCGTTCGGGCTGCCCCATTCCAGGCTCCATTCCGTCTTCTGACCCTTGGCGTCTTCCACGATCACCTGGATCCAGGTATGGGGATTCTTGAACTGGAACTCTTTTACCGTACCGCTGATTTCTGCGACTTTGTCGCTGTCGAAACCTGCGCCCGAATGATGCGCCATTACCGGCTGGAGCGCAAAAACCATGCCGGCAAGGACCACAGCGGCCAAAAGCGGCAGATGAGCTGACTTCATGAGAAATATCCTCCTCAGGAGAAATCTTTATTTAAACGGTTTGCCGTCCGGACCCAGCGTCAGCGTCTTGCCGGTAACCGTATCGACCGGATTGCGATTGTTTTCGGCGCATCCGTAGTCGTACAGGCGGGTTCCTGCGGGCATCTTCCGGAATTGCTTGGTGACGGCCCATGGCTTTGTCAAAGCCTTCGGATCTTCAATCGTCATCTGAATTTCAAGGGTGTCCGGGGCGGTCTTGTGGATTCGCGTTGTCGCGTGAGCTTTGTCGCTGAGAACCAGACCGGTCCGGTCCAGAATGCTGTCGCCGTCGCGATTGCCTTTGATCGCGATGGTGGTAAACACGAGCGCATCGCCTTCCCAGTGCCCCACGGAATCTCCGCTGTAGGTTTCCCACTGATCCTCAAGGTGCTTTCGTCCATCGGTATAAATCCGAAAGACGTTGGGGCCGTTTTCCGCCAGAATCCAGGATTCTTCCGGCCGAATTACGAATTCATAAGGATCCGGAAGATTGAACATTCGAGGGTAACCCGCGGGCACGCCGCAGTTGGTGAAGACGTCCGGCAGCGATCCTTTGTCGCGCAGCGCGAGGCTCTTCTCATACATGGCTTCCCACTCCGCATTGTAGGGAGGGTGCTCCCGGACGCCGGGAGTGATCGACCCGCCCTGACCCGTCTGGGTGGCGCGGTCGAAAACAGTACCGCCCGTCATGGACCAGGCGCCGCTCCAATCCGGCAGCTTGTCGTAGGGGGTCATCGCTCCCTGCCCGTAACTCGAGCCTGCCATCAGCAGACAAGCGATGATCATTGATGCGATTCGCTTATTCATGACACCATTCGTTCCTTGATGCAATTTTCCATCAACTTATATAACGTTTCCTGCGGCAAATGAAACGTTTTGGAGGTTCGTTGAAACGGAACGTCGTATTTACTTCAATCTGTCCGGGTTGCAATGCCCGCCTTAGAATCGAATTCATAACTGAACCCGTCCGTACCGGAGCCATGTGGACTGTGGACTGCCCAGTCTGCGGGACGAGCAAGATGGTCGGCAGTGAACCAGTCGGGATCGCCTACCAGAAGGATGGAAACTGGGTTGAATCGCAGCCCCATACCAATTACTCAGCAAACCGGTAAAACATTGGCATTTTCTGACCCGGTTGATTTTTGCATGACCCCAAGTTCTGATATTTGAGTCCACAATCCTGAAGCTTGGAGAGTGCCCATGAAGAGATTCGTATCGGGTTTGATTCTGGGAGTTTTCCTGAGTGCAAGCGTTATCACTCTAACTGCCCAAAACGAGAAAGCCATGCACCCGCGGCTCGCCAAGGCCATCGCGGCCTTGAAAGATGCGAGGGCGTACTTGCAAAGCGCCCCTCACGATTTCGGCGGACATAAAGCAGACGCCATCCGGGCGACGGACGAAGCGATCAAGCAGCTGAATTTTGCGCTCGCTTATCGGGGAAAAGAAGACAGACGCTAAGCCGGCTTATTTCGGACAGGCGGCGCTTAGATGAAGGTCCAGCTCCTGCCGCGTACCGAGCGGCATGATGTCTGAGCGCCGTTCCCGCACGAGATCACAGATCTGATTCAGCCCGCCGTCCGAAAGGACGGCACCCACCCATTGCGGCGGACCATCGCTCGTCAGTTTTACGATACTGACGGGACCGCCGACCGTGACATCGGTTTGCGCGGACGCCTCGATTGCCGCTTTCAACGCGGCCACTCCTTCATCCATCGTGGCCTTGCGGTTCAAGCTGGTCAGGGTCTCGCGAAGCAGCGGCGAAGGCTTGCTCGCAAAATAACCCGAATTGGAGCAGCCCTGGTCCGCGATGGGAGATTTGGCGCAAATCATCGGCTTCCCATCCAGAAAACCTGCGGAAATCATCGCAATACCGGTGCTATTGGTAAAAGGCACGTACAGCAGGAAGCCGAACAAAATCTCGTTGACCGGCCGCGCCAGCAGAAATCGATTCCGGTTGACGAATGAACTGAACAGTTCGCCATCCAGGCTGCTCATTCCGGAAAGCGCCACGGCCGCGCCGCGATCGACGTAGATTTTCGGCATTCCATCCACAAATGCGAACGCTTCGCCCTGGCCCGTCATGAAGGTCGACCGGGAATCGGCCGCGACAACGATCCCATCCGAACAGACAATGGCTCCGATAAACGTCCCGCCATATTGGTAGACGGCGAGCAGCAACAGGAGCCGGGATAGCAGCATTCGGAGCTATTGTAGTCCGCCGTAAGTAACTCAGATAAGAATATTGGACCATTGCATCATTGCAAGTGGTACGTCGAGATGATGCAATTTACATTAGTTCGGGGCGGAGGTCACCGGTCCCTGGAATCCCGTCGCGTCGGCAAGCTGTTTCAACGTCATGACCTCTTCAATTTTCTTACCGTTAATCACCCAGGTCGGATAGCTTTTGATTCCCATGGACTGGCACTCGGAAGCTTGAGGAGCATTCTGTCCGTTCGGACTGCACTCCACATAAGGAAGCCGGCCAACGGACGCGCCAAAAAACGATTTCTGCTGCTGGCAATGCGGACACCAGTATGCGCCGTACATTTTCGCGCCACTCTGAGCCAGGTGAACCGCGAGCGCCCGGGTTTGAAGATCTTCCGCCTTCGGCGCATCACCCAGAACTCCGATGTAATTGAGGTGAAGAATGATAATAAGCGCGGCCGCAACCGGCGCGGTTTTGGCCAGCCAGCCGCCCCAATTGAAATTCGGCAGCGAGCTGGGGCGTTGATAGGTGACGAGAGCGAAGGTCACGATCATCAGCGTCAGGGACGACAGGCAATAGGGACATGCCGCGTGCAGCATTGTCAACGACACCGTTGTGAGATAAGCGCTGTATACCAGGCCGAAAAACGCGACGCCCCAGGCAGCCCACCAATGCCGGTCCGCTCTTTTGATGAACGCAATCGCAGCCAGACTGGCATATGCCAGGAAACCCCACGCCGAAGTGGGAAAACCGAGCAGCGTTGCCCATTGGCTGGATAACACGATGTCGCAACTGCTGCCGACCGTGCAGCCTTTGACGGAATTGCCCGTCCAGTGCGTCCAGGTGAGATAGCTCGTCAAAAGCATCCCGATAACGCTCAATGCCAGCAGGGGCCAGTTGGGCGACGTCCGCGTCAGCGGCCGTCCGGCGGCCGGCATCCTTACAATTTCCCGTTCTCGTCTCGACTTGGCTTTCTTTCCCATAACCGCTACACGCTACCGCAGCAGGGGCATTGGATCAAGCCCAAGTATGTTATTGACACAAACCGACATTTTCTCTACCGTGTAGGGCAAATGCCTCAGATCGACTCACTCGGACATTTTGAGCAGATGGTTCTCAGCGCGATCGTGGCGCTCGGGGACAAGGCATACGGCGTCACGATTCACGAAAAAGTCGAGGAGCTTTCAGGGGATAAACCGGTCTCCGCCGGCGCCGTCTACATCACGCTCGACCGGCTTGAAGACAAAGGTCACATTCGCTCCTGGCTTGCGGATCCGACCCCGGAGCGCGGTGGACGGCGAAAGCGGTACTACCAACTGCAGGCGGCGGGCGCGCGCGCTCTCGAGGAGTCTTTGCGGACTGCCTTGCGCATGATCAACGCGGTTGAAGAATCGTGGGGCGGCATGCAGATGCCGGGACGCAAACGATGGAAACCCATCCGCCAAAGTTAATCGAGGCTCTGGTCGAGAGACTCGTCCCGCCGGCCTGCCGTGAAAATGTGATGGGCGACTGGGATGAGAAGTACACGTCGCCGGCGGGTTACATCCTTCGTGTTGTATCGGACTTGCCGTTCGTCGTCGCCAGCCAGATTCGCCGGACATTCCACGCGGCACTGTTCTTCAGCCAGGCCGCGGCGCTTTATATCGCGTTTGCGGGATCATCTCTCCTGGTGCCCAGGTATCTGTACGATGATTCCCGCCTGCTGCCGCTCACAATCGTCATCGGTGCCGTGTTATTCGCCCTCGTTTGCCGGGACGCCTATGCCAACCGCGAAGAGCATCCCGATGATAGAGCCCGGCGGGATCCCGTTTTTGCGATCGGAACCGGGCTCATCTGCGAACTTTTGCTTTTTGTCCTCGGCGGCTCAAGTTTGGTGCTGCCTTTCTGGATTTTGATTGCCGGCAGCGCCGCCGGACTGCTCATGGTCTACATGCTGCGGCGATTCATTCATTCTTCGCCGCAGGACTCGCCGGCCACCGCGGGCGGACCCCAAACATCTCTGGACGAGCATCGGAAGGCATGGCGGTGGAATCTTCTCTGGTTGATCGCGGGCTTGTTGATTATCTTCACACTTCCCAGCATCGGAAATAACAACGGTGGCAGCGTTCTGGATGCAGTATTCCTGGTGATTGTCGTTTTTCACCTTTTCCGTAGAAATAAAGATGGTTTCACCGGAGCCTCTCAGGAATATTCAGTTCTTTCCATCGCCGACGATCCCTACATCAACCAGCTCAAGCGAAAGCGCGATGGACTGGAGTTCTGGGCGGGTGCGTTCGCACGAGGCGGCGGCGGCATTTTGATTCTGGCGATCATCGGCTTTCATTTTGTCCCATTGGTTGCGGGACGGATTGGCGGTCTGCCGTTGCCGGCAAATGTGAGCGGAACGCACATTTCGCTCAGCCTGATTGCGTTTGGGATCCTGACCGCATCCTGGATATTCGTCAGATCGAGGAACCTGCGCGCGGCCCGGGCGATCCAGGACGAATTGGACCGGCTGAATACCAAAGACAAAAACCAGTGACCAACAGCGGAAAACGTCCGGCCATCCACGTCGAAGGACTGCGGTTTCGTTACGATGGCGCGGAAGTACTGCATGGAATTTCATTCGACATCCTCGCCGGCGAAGTCACCGGCCTCCTCGGCCCCAACGGCGCAGGCAAATCCACAACACTCAAGATCCTGACCGGAATTCTGAAGGCGCCCGAGGGTATCGCGGAGGTTGAAGGCTACAAGCTGCCTCAGGAAGCTTTCGAGGTAAAGAAACGGATAGGGTATGTGCCGGAATCTTCGGAGCTGTATGAAAGTCTCAGCGCTGTGGAATTTCTCGAGTTGTGTGGGCGTCTGCATGAAGTCGAGGAAGGAATTCTGCAGGCGCGGCTTGGCGTTTTTATGGAGACGTTCGGGCTCTCGCGTCAGAAACGAAACCGGCTTGGTTCTTATTCAAAGGGTATGCGGCAAAAGGTCCTCATTTCGGCCGCCCTGTTGCACGATCCTTCAGTTCTGATTCTGGACGAGCCGCTGACCGGACTGGACGTTGAAAGCGTCATGCTGACAAAGAGCCTGCTCACGGCGCTTGCGGCAAACGGAAAGTCGGTGCTCTACAGCTCTCATGTGCTGGACGTCGTGGAACGGTTCTGCGCCCGGGTTCTGATTATTGATCAGGGAAAGCTGATCGCCGACGGTTCTCCGGAGGAGCTGAAAACCAGAACCAACGAAGCAAACCTTGAAGGCGTGTTTCGCGGCTTGACGCATGCGGTCGACGCTGAACCGCGCATCCGCAACATCATCGACATCCTGCACTCATGAATAAGCTTCTGGCGCACCCTTTCGTAAAGAGCTCTCTTCGCGCCGCCGGCATCGATCCCATCCAATTCGGAACATTGCTCAGCTTTTTTTCCAAGCTTCGCGACCGCGAGGAATTCGAACTGGGATCGGCTCGAATGGGAATAGCGATCATCATCGGATTCTTCACGGCATTCAGCGCGTTGATCAATTTAATCGTGGTCGCGGTAGGAAAAGCATCGATCGTGCAGTTGGTCTGGGGGAATTATCTTTTCACGGCCTTTCTACTTCTGCCGGTACTCGCGACGGAAGCGATAAACACCTTTCTCAACCCCGTTGAAGCCGCGGCGCTTGCTCATCACCCGATTCGGGAAAAGTGTTATTTCACGGCGAAGCTGACCCATCTGCTTCTGACCACGGCATGTATTGTGTTTCCAATCAATCTCGTTCCCGCGGTGGCAGGTCTGAGCTTGAGAGGCGCCCGATGGTTTTATCCTCCGGTTTACCTGGCATCCGCATACGCTTTGGGAGTTTTTGTGGCGCTGACGGAATGCGGTGTTCTGGGGCTTCTGTTTCGAGTTATTCCGGCCGCGCGCGTGAGAAGTGTCGTTTTGTGGCTGCAGGTGGCTCTTTTCGCTTTGGTGATGGTCGGGCCGCAACTATTGCGGCTGGTACCAGCCACCACATTCAGCTCGAGTTCAGGTTATTCGTCGGCGATACCGCTCACATGGTTCGTGGCGCTTGCATCGTTCCGCAGTCCGGAAGCGGCAGCTCTGCAATGGCCGGCGATTCCATCGATGTTCCTCTTCGCGGTAATGGTGTATTTCGGAATCTCAGCCCTGACGCAGGGGTACTTGTCGAACGTCCATACGCTTCTTCGCAGCGGACCGGCAACAACACATAAACGGAGCGACTTTTTCGGAGGCATCATCCGGCGCCTCACAGGCAGGCCGTCCGGCCGTGCGGCGTTCGCTTTCACTTACCGCATGGCAGCAACAGATTGGCAATTTCGGCGAAGCGTCTATCCGATGTTGATTCAGTTTATGATCCTGCCGGTCGGGATACTGGTACGCGTGGGATTTCGGGCGTCTCCGTTTCAGCCCGGACCGCCGTCTTTTGCGCATTTTCTGCCCCACCTCGGCGGGCTGGCAGGCCTGCTCGTATGCAACATGATCACGTACTCCAACCAGCACCGCGGGGCGTGGATATTCCTGATGGCGCCTTTGAATGGGATTCGTTCCTTTGTCGAAGGGATCTTCTGGGCGTTGTGGCTTCCGCTGTTCGCCGTGACGATCATGGCCACTCCAGTACTTGCGTGGTATTGGGGCCCGGCCGACGCATTGTTGTTTGCCGGCTATAGCCTTGCCGTCGGGTCGTTCTACTTAAGCTGGGAGTTGTTCTTGATTGATGGTTTGCCTTTCGCAAATCCACCCAAGTTCGGAAAGGGCTCGATGATGGCGCCCCTGGTCATCGCGGCACTGATTGGCGCCATGATTCTTGTTCTGCTGCAATGGCTGTTTATATTTCAAAGCCGCTTCGTCACGGCAGGCGCGACGCTCGCCTTCGCCGGCGCCGCGTATCTTGTCACACGAACGTCATTCCGTTACCTGGAAGTCAACATCACCCACAACCTGCATGTCATCGCGTCGGGACGCGCGACAATGTTTGCGGAAATTTGATGTCGATCACCTTGTCACCTCCAAAGATCAGAAGCTCATACGGGCGTTGAATGTGAATCTCCGTGCGCCCGTCGCGTTGGTGATCTGTCCAAAACTGGTGGAGTTGATATTCACCGTGGGAGCCGAGAAATTGGGATGGTTCAATACATTGACCACGTCCAATCGCAACTCCAATTCCTTGCCTTCAGTGACTCTCACACGTTTGATCGCGTTCATATCGAATCCGAGGATGTTCGGGCCGGTGATTGTGCTCCGCCCGACGTTTCCAACGATTCCTGCGGCCGGATTCTGAAGCACTATCGCGCCATTGGCATCCTGAATGGCAAAGTTCGTCGACGAAGTATTTACGCTATTCAGCGACGTCAGCGAAGCGATTGCCGGGTCCTTCACCTGCGTCCAACCCGGGAAGTACGTCACGCCGTTCGATACGAACGTGAGTTTCCCCGTGTTGCTTGGAATCGACTGCAATGCAACCGGAGTGTTGGCGGAGCCTGTTTGCCACAACGATGCGATCGGCGCACTGAAGGTTAACGGAGCTCCTGTGCTGAAGCTCAAGATCCCACCAACCCCCCAATTCTCCGTTAGCCGCTGGACCCAAGCCGGGCTGCCGCCAAAAAACGCACGGTTCGGACCGAACGGCAATGTGTAGGTAGCGGTGCCGGTCAATATATGAGTCCGGTCAAAGCCGGCGCGCCCGTGTTCGAGGTTGATGTTGTTGGTATCGCGCGGCGTCACCGTCCCGTCGCCGTCCGAGATGTCGATGGCGCGGCTGTACGTGTAGGTAAATTGATTCGTCATTCCGTGATACTGGCGATTCGTTACCTGTAGTTGCATCGAATGGTAGGTCGAATTCAGCGAGCTGTCATACTGGTTGACGGCCGCAAACTGCGGATTGAGTACAAACAAGTTTTGCGCGAAACCGTTTTGAGTATACAAGCCGCCGCCGCCGACACCGGCGAGGTTCGTCGTCTCGAAGTAATTTGCCAGCGACCCGACCTGGCCCGTTGCGAGATAGCCTCTCGTCGTCGAATTCTGCCGCAGTGCGGCCGAACCGGTTTCCGTGGTGCCGTTGACGGTCGAAGCCCCGCCGCCGATATTGATGCCTTTCAACAACGCATCGAAGAACGGCGAATCCTTCCCGGCCGCCGTGTCTTTGAACGCTTGTAAAAGCGTCGTGTTGGCGGCGGCGGCGTTGATATTTACATTGTTCAGATTACGACCGCCATAGAGGTGAGTACCCTTGCTCGCAACATACGCCACGTCAACGGTCAGCGTCCTCGAAACCTGGCGCTGGATATCCATATTGATGTTTTGAACGTAAGGCGATACGCGATTGGTTGCGTATACGCTCAGCGTATCGCTGCGCGACCCGTTAAGCGGATCGGCCGAAAGGGGCGCAAACTGTTGCGGTATCGGCAGCGAGATACTTGCCATATTCAGGTAGGCGGTGGGATTGTAGGTGATACCGCCGCCGCCATTGATTTCCACGGCGCCTGGAGCGGCTCCGGCTATGGAATCGAGGATCGTGTTCGCCGACTTGAGCGCGCCACCGGTGTAATTGATACCGTAACCGGCGCGAAGAATGGTTTTGTCTCTTCCGAACCACGGCAGCGAATAGCTGACTCCGACCGACGGAGCCAAACCCTTGTAGTAATCGTTGTAGAGCTGAACGCCCGGATGCGGCGAATTCTTGCCGACGAACTGATCCACCGTTAAAGTTCCGCAGCTGATTCCGCAGGCACCGGTTTCGGAGCCGCCGATCGGCAAGCCCGCGCGTCCCTTACCTTCATAGGGCACACCGAAGTATTCCCAGTGAATGCCGAGATTCAAGGTCAATGATTCCCGAACCTTCCAATTGTCCTTTAAGAACATGCTGGCCTCATTGGAATGCCAGTCGCGGTCATGCATGGTGTAACCATCTTTGTAGCCCAGAAATTGCGTCGCCGTTGCGTTTGGAAGATCAAAACCTTCGGCAATCTTCGAGATCGATCCGGACATATCGGTCAACATGCTCTGCGCATTGGCCGCGGTGGTAGCCGCTATGCCTGGGAGCTGCGCTGTCGTGAAACCACTCACAGCAAAACCTGCGGCCGCGCCGAAGGTCGCCTGAGGCGTCAGGTTATTATCGTTATATCCGAACGTTTCGTCGCGACGGAACTCGATACCCATTTTCAGGGCGTGCTTACCCTTCGTGATGCTGAAATTGTCGCCGTAATCCCAGAGCGGACTTCGCGATGTGCGCGTCGAGCCGAAACCGGCCGACCAGTTCATGAATCCATTCGATCCGATGAACGAGGTGACTGGTTGAAACGGGATACCATTGTTCTGCGGGAGCAGCTTGAATGCTTGCAATCCGCTCCCCGTGGGGGAACCGGTGCCATCGATGTTTCGTCCAAAATAAAACGGCGCCTCGCTTGCGATTGCGGATCGCCGCAAACCAAACCGCACTTCGTTGAGCATCGTCGATGAGAGCGTTGAGGTGAGCGTCACCGTATACAAGCGGGGCCACTTTGCGTGCTGGCCGTCGAAGCCGTTGGGATAACTCCGGAACCCCGCTTGCGAACTGTGGTCGTTGGAGTTTTCCAGCGTATAAACGCCGCTGAGTTTGTGCTTGGAATTGAAGTTGTGATCGATACGGAGATCGATCTGATCCCGATTGTTCTGGTCGTTCGAATTCCCGTCCGCCACATCCGTGCCGTAAATCGTACGGTTGAACCGTATGCCGGCCGTGTTCAATCCGTCGCCAACGGTGTAATCGTTCGGCAAAGGCATGTTGCCGAGCAACGTATTCTGAACAAACCCGCTGGGATCAATCGACGGGCGAAGAGGGTCACGCGCTGTGCCGCCGGATGCGCAGCTCGTAGCCGACGGTGAAATCGGCGTGAGGTTGTAAATACAGAAGGCCTGGAGCGGCCCCGTGGCGGCCGCTGGCTGCACCGGATTTCCAAATCGGTCCACGGTAGGGGCATTCGTAGTCGACAGGATATTGGCGTTGTTCACACCCGGGAAATACCGGAAGACGCCGTTCCGCGCCTGAGGCGTCAAAACCGTCCCGACCGTATTGGTTTTCGTGACGTCCCGCTGTTCGTCGAGCAGGACAAAGAAGAATGTCTTGTTCTTGATGATCGGTCCGCCGAGGCGGAAGCCAAACTGATTCCGATTTTCAAA
Organism: Terriglobia bacterium; assembly: GCA_036496425.1. Lineage (NCBI taxonomy): Bacteria > Pseudomonadati > Acidobacteriota > Terriglobia > Terriglobia bacterium. Next base: position 11,485 of record DASXLG010000257.1, read on the forward strand.
ATTCGGGCTGACCCCCTGCAGGTTATTGAAGAAGCTATTGGCATCGAGCTTCGAGTTGCGATTCGTCCAGAATACCGATCCATTGAGTTTGTTGCCGCCCGAACGCGTCACCATCTGAACCTGGCCTGCGCCGCGTCCGTTTTCCGCGTCCACGCCGGCGGTAACGACCTTCACTTCTTCAACCAGGTCTGGACTCGTGTACGATTGTGAAAACTCGCCATGGGTGTAGCGGCCGTCGGAATTGACAAATCCATCGCGCGTGACATTCACTGAACTCGTTCGCCCGCCCGCGAAGTTGCCGTCGATCTCACCACTCGAGCCGACGTCCAGCGATTGTGGGCCCGTTCCTGCCATTGTCAGGAGAAGATTCTGGATATTGCGGCTGCCGAGCGGCAGATCCTGCAACTGTGCCTGCGGAAGCACGGTCGCGACGGAAGCCGATGTCGTCTTGAGTTCGCTGTCCGCAGCCACCGAGACTTCGACCGTTTGCGCCACCGTCCCGACCTGCAGCGTGAAATTCAAACGCGCCTGTTGGCCGATTCCCAACGTGAAACTGCTGACGACTTGACTCTGAAATCCCGGAAGCTCTGCCGTAACCTTATAAGCTCCGGTCTGCAGGCTCGCAAACTGGTACACACCGGATTCATTTGTTATTGCCGTGCTCACGATTCCAGTAGCGATATTCGTCGCCGTAACCGTTACGCCTGGAATCAATGCGCCGGACGCATCGCCGGCTGTCCCACCTAATGTAGCGTTCGTCGTCTGCCCAAATGCGCCGACACACAACACCACGCCAAGAACCAGCGCGCCAACAAAGCAGTTTTTCATTATGATCTCTCCACAGAGTTTCAAAGTCGTCGCACTTTAGACCAGAACCGGTGGCATGTCAAACGGACCGTGATTGCAAACGCCGTGCAAGACTGCAAGTGCATTCGGATAATTGCCTGTCGATCCGGTCACCAACTTGAATTCCAGCTGGGTGCCGGTTATTGAAACTGTCGTCGTTTCAGGAGGAAAAACCGACTGTGGTATTACCGATGTACACGGCGGGGCGAGTTCAATGTCATCCAACCGAACTGGATACAATAGCAGCCTTGCAGTCGACGATTTTAATCACGATTGTGGCGGTTGGGGATTAATTCGCTTGATGGATTCGAGAAGCTCCTCCATGGTCACTGACCCGAAGATGTCATGCCGCTCCTTGGAATAATCGCCATGGCCCGGATCGTACTGCATCATGAAGCGCATCGCTCCCCCGGGCCCCAATCGTTCGGTAAGCGCCTTCCATCCTTCCATCCGGATTTCGTAAAGAGACATCGGAGATGAACGCGGCATTTATGACTCTCCTCCCCCAGGCGGTGGAAGCTGGTCCGGCCTGAGCACTTCCACACGAAGCTGCTTGCGCTGAGTGCGCGCACGTTTCAGTAACCGGTCATCTGTTGTCACGAACCATGTCGCCGCCGATTGTTCTGCGAATGCAATGTGCAAGGCATCGAGCGGTGAGAAACCCGCAGCCGCAAGGGATCCAGCCCTTTCGAGAGTTTCCGCAGTCGGCATAACCCGAACTGCGGCCGACTCCAGCCATAGAGATGTCGCGAGCCGGCGATCTTCCCGCGGATTATGCTCGTTTTCTATATCATGGGCCGGCGATCGCACGAGTTGAATCCGTCCATCCTGGGCGGCATCCAGAACTGCTGCCACAGCTTCGGCTTCGCGCCGTACCCGTTCAGCACTCGCGTCATCAAACGGCCGCTTAAAGCAACAGATGTCAAGATATACGATCTCCTTCACCTCTCTATCCTATCATTCGTCTACCGCCGCCGCGCGTCTTCAGGCCGCCGTTTTTGCGCGTCAACAACTTCCGGCCGGTCCTGGCAGGCGAATTGTATGCACCCCTGGCGGCGCAATCTCAGCTACTTCTTACAAGACAGGCGACGCCAATTGCCAGCGTGCCACCAAAGACCACTCTCATGCGTCTTCCTCCGGCACTTCTTGAACCAGGCTTAGAATCTTATTGATCTCGACCCGGCTGAAACCCCCGGCTCGGTCGAGAACGACCGGCTACTTGGTTTCGCAGCACCATTCCTTGCCGTTACCCGTAACCATCTTGGCGAGAACACCTTCGGGCTTGCCGTTTTTGGCGGGATAGAGCGTCACGGTGACCTGGTCACCGGCTTTGATGGAGTTGCGGTTCCAGCCGATTCGAGTCCAGTTGATGACATTGGGGCCTTCGCCCAGCCAATTGACGGTTCCAGTCTTGCCTGCGACATCGAAGTAAACCAGGACATGAGGATTCACGAACTTGAACATGGTCACGGTACCTTTCAGGGTGACGGACTTACTCATGTCGTAAATTGCGGCGGTGCCGTGATGCGCGGTTAGTGGAACGGACAGGAACAGAAAGAAGAGGGCAACGCGGACGTTCATTACTTAATGCTCCATGAATACTGGACGTTGGGTCTCCATTCGTGTTCCTTTTGCACCGCTTCTGCAATCTGATCCGGACGGGCCGTTTTCTCCAGGCTGGCCAGAAGCCTTGGCGAGTTCGGCTCGCCTGCGGCGGCGGCCAGATCCGCCCACATCACTGCCTGAATGACGTCCCTTTGAACGCCGCGACCGGATGAGTACAACGTGGCGAGATTGAATTGCGCCGTCGCGTCTCCCTGATCCGCCGCCTTTCTTAACCATCCGGCGGCCTCAGCAAGGCTCGCAGGAACGCCTTCGCCCTTCAGATACATGATGGCGAGGTTGAACTGTGCGTCGGAATGTCCCTGGTCTGCGGCTCTCCTGAACCACGTCGCCGCCTTTTGCAAGTCCCTGGAAACGCCGTCTCCAAAGTAATTCATGCTGGCGAGATTGAATTGCGCCTCTGCATGATTCTGCTCAGCGGCTTTGGTAAACCACTGGGCCGCCTGGTCCAGATTCTTCGGTACGCCCGCGCCTTTTTGATACATGAGGGCGAGCGCATTTTCGGCATCGGCATTTCCAAGCATTGCCGACTTTGTAAACCACTGGAGGGCTGCTCCGACATCTCTCGGAACACCGTCACCGTTGTAATACAGGGCTCCCAGATTGTACTGAGCGATGGGGTGATCCTGATCCGCTGCTTTCCTGTACCATTGTGCAGCCGTCGCAGAGTCTTTTCGCACTCCTTCGCCGCGCGCGTACATCATGGCGAGATTGAACTGGGCATGCATTCTGCCTTGCTCGGCAGCTTTCGTGTACCACTCCGCCGCCATCGCAGGATCCAGGGGCAAGCCGTCTCCGCGGCCATACATCGCGGCCAGGCCCAGCTGCGCATCCGCATCGCCCTGTTCGGCTGCTTTCCGGTACCAATAGACGGCCTTCTGGGCATCGCGGGGCACGCCATCGGCGTCGTCATAGATCAGTGCCAGGGTCAGGAGCGCCTCCTGATCTCCATGTTCAGCAGCCTGGGTGTACCAATACGCCGCTTGCGCGCCGTCTTTCGACACGCCGGCACCGCTTTGATACATGACGGCGAGATTGAATGCGGCCGGCGCATAACCGCGCTTGGCGGCCTTCGTATACCATTCGGCGGCTTTGGCCGAATCGGCTTTAACTCCGTCGCCGTTCTGGTACTTAACGCCAAGATTGAATTGCTGCTCGACGTTCTGGCGAGTGCACCCGGTGAAGGCTAATAGCAGAATGAGGGCGCTGATTCGCATGGCGCCGACTCTAATGCGGCTCGGAATCGCTTGTCAACGGGGGGAATTGGCTACTTTTTGTGCCTGTTGTGGCTAATTCCCCAGTAGAATGCGCGCCTATATGAAAGACCGCGCCGTCACGGCCCCGTTGCTGCCTCTGCTCCTGATTCTGTTCATCGGCAGCGGCTGCGCCGCGCTGATTTATGAAATCGTCTGGTCGCAACTGCTGGAGCTGGTGATCGGCGCGTCGGCTGTTTCTCTTGGAGTTCTCCTCGCGACATTCATGGGCGGCATGTGCCTGGGCAGCCTGTTATTTCCGCGACTGGTGTCGGCGCGCCATCATCCTTTGCGGCTTTATGCGCTGCTGGAAGTGGGTACCGCGGCGTTCGGCTTGTTGATTCTCTTCTGCATGCCTTACGTCGGCTCGATCTATGGCGCGATCGGCGCATTCGGGTTCTGGGGGATTGTTGTTCGCGCCACCATCTGCATCTTGTGTTTGATGCCGCCTACTCTCCTGATGGGAGCAACCCTTCCGGCGATTGCGCGGTGGGTACAGACCACTCCAAGCGGAATCGCATGGCTCGGCTTTTTCTATGGCGGAAACATTGCCGGAGCGGTGCTGGGATGCGTTCTGGCGGGGTTCTATCTGCTCCGCGTTTACGACATGAGTATCGCCACATATGTTGCGGCTTCGATCAACGTTGTTATCGCGGTGGCCGCCTTCCTCACCTCAAAAGCGGCACTATACTCGCCGCCGGATTTGGATTCCAAACAGTCGAATTCAGCCGTGCCGGGCTCATGGCCGGTCTATGTTGCCATCGCTCTATCGGGAATGGCGGCACTCGGCGCTGAAGTCGTCTGGACACGGCTGCTATCGATGCTGTTTGGCGCGTCTGTTTATGCCTTCTCCATCATTCTCGCCGTATTCCTGACAGCGCTCGGCATCGGCAGCAGCCGCGCATCAGCAATGTCGCGATGGAGTTCCAATCCCCGGCGCGATCTTGGCATTTGCCAGGCGCTTCTTATCTTGGCGATCGCCTGGTCAGCGTATATGACAAACAGCTCGCTGCCGTACTGGCCGGTGAACCCCACGTTGACGCTGAATTTCTGGGACAACTTTCAGATGGATATCTTCCGATGCGCGCTGGCGATCGGGCCCGCAGCGCTGCTTTGGGGTGCGAGCTTCCCCTTGGCGTTGGCGGCAGCAACCGCAAGAGGCAAGGATCCGGGACGATTGGTGGGCGGAATCTACGCCGCAAATACCATCGGCGGGATCGTTGGAGTGGCCGCATTCAGTCTGGTGTTCGTTGCCGGATATGGGACGCAGCAAGCGCAACAATCCTTGATTATCATTTCCCTGGCCGCGGCGCTCCTGGCGCTCATACATGAAAACTTCAACAAGCGATCCCTCATACCTGCTGTAGCTGCCGTAGCGCTTGGCGCAATCTTCTTTATGACAATCCCCGTGGTTCCAGGGGGGTTCATCGCGTATGGGCGATTTTTCGCGAATGCTTCCTACAACCTCCGTAAAGACAAACCGAAAGTCATTTACTCCGCGGAAGGCATCAATGCCGCCGTTGCCGTGACGGAGTTGCGCAGCGGCATCCGTAATTTTCATGTCGCGGGAAAGATCGAAGCTTCAACCGAGCCGCGGGACATGAAGATGCAGCGAATGCTGGGACATCTCCCGGCTCTGTACAATCCGGCACCGAAATCCATTCTCGTTGTCGGATTTGGCGCCGGGGTAACGGCCGGCGCATTCACGCTCTATCCCGGCGTCCAGCGCATCGTGATATGTGAAATCGAGCCGCTGATCCCCCAGGCCATTGCCGGATATTTTCGCAAGCAAAACTACGACGTCCTCAAGGACCCGCGCGTTCAGATCGTCTACGACGATGCCAGGAATTTCATGCGCACGACACACGAGAAGTTCGACGTGATTTCATACGACTCCATCCATCCGTGGGTCAAAGGCGCCGCATCACTGTATACGGAAGAATATTTCAAGCTGGCCCGCGAGCACCTGAATCCGGGTGGAACCATTTCACTTTGGGTGCCGCTCTATGAGTGCAGTATGGAAGCCGCGAAAAGCCAGATCGCGACATTTCTGAACGTTTTTCCAGACGGCACTCTGTGGGGAAACAGCTTCGAAGGGGCGGGCTATGACCTCGTGCTGATGGCCAAGAAAGGCGATCCCGCCATTGATCTTGCGCAACTCACCGACCGTCTCGCGCGGCAGGATCATTTAAACGTCAAGTACTCGCTGGAAGATGTAGGAATCCATTCCGTCCCGGAACTTGCCGCGATGTACGCCGGCCGTGGGAAAGACCTTGCGCCGTGGCTTGCGGACGCACAAATCAATGACGATCGAAGTCTGAGGCTGCAATACCTGGCGGGTCTCTCATTAAACGACTACAACCAGGATGCGATCTATAAGACGATCCTCTCGTACAACAAGTTTCCCGAGGATTTGTTTATCGGCCCGGCGGACATCAAGGCGGAACTCAAAGCAGCATTGGACCGCGCCCCAAAATCATAGGAAGGAACACAAGAAGCACAAAAAGCACAAGAGGCGCTTCTTCTTGTGCCTCTTGTGCTTTTTGTGTTCGTTCCGTGTTTCGCCCGCGTCAGAAGAAATATTTCAGAGCGAACTGCACGTCTCTATTGAGGACGCTGCCGGGAGCGGCACCCACAGCTGAGGTGATCAAGCCGTAATTACTTGTGAGGGAGGTGGATGGATTTCCCGGACGAAAGCTGTTCGTCACGTTGTACATGTCGACTCTGGCCTGGATGCGCTGACCTTCCTTAATCTGGAAATTCCGGGACAAGGCGGCATCCCACTGCCAGAAACCCGGTCCGACGATGTTGAACTTGCCGTGATTGGAAGACAGCGCACCCGTGGACGCCGCGACGAACGCGCCGGGAGCTAAATATTGTGCGCGTGGTCCGGTCGGCCGGCCCGGGGAGTAGGGATCCGCCAGCTTCTGAATTGCAGTCTGACCTGCCGTAGATCCGCCAATCAGGGCCGTATCCCCGCCACTGGCGATTGTGAGATAGCTGCCGGTATTCGCCCGAACAATGCTCGACACACTCCAACCGGTCAACGCGCCGCGGACCAGAGTATTGCTGAAACGTGGAACCTGGGCGATGGCCGTGGTAGTAAAGCGCTGCCTGAAATCCGTGCCGCAGTTGACGCGATTCCAATCATGTTGATGCACCGGCGCGGCGGCCAAACCGGTGACGCCGGGCAGCCAATTACCGTTGTTGTCGAAGAATGCCGTCGATGGAGTTCCAGGATCATGACCATTGATACTGGTGTAGGTATCGCCGGTATCCACGTTTGGCATACCCGTTAATGCGGGATTTCCGGTCAAGTCATTGATGCAGTGTGACCAGGTATAGTTCGCATTGAGAGTCAGATCCTTCGCCTGGCGCCGGACCGACAGAACCAATCCATTGTATTGAGCGTTCTCCCCGGCTTCGAATGTATCCAGCGATGACGCATATTGACCTACCGCGGCGTTCGTCATCGAGAGAATCCTGCGATAGTTCAAACTGGTCGCACTGGAGCATGGTGAAGCTGAAGCCCTCGCGGCCGCCAGAGTGGCTACCTGGCCATCTGCCACGAGCAGACTCTGTGTCCCGCCGGCGCCGTTGGGAACCATACAACCTCCAGTCGATACTCCCGTGCCTGGAACATAAAGACCCGGATTCAGGGGATACGTTCCCCAACCATGACGCGTTCCATTGCCTGTATATTGGACGGACACAAAGAAGTTAGCTGGTAATTGACGCTGCACACTCAAGCTGTAGGTCTGGACGTAAGTCGTTGTCAGGTCCGGGGGTGTGCTGATGAAAGGACCGAACGGCGTAAAGGGAATACTTTTGTTCGACAGTGAGTTGTTGTACGGGAATGGGCTTACATTCGGTGCGAATCCAGCCCCGTGGAAACCCGCCCACGGATTTGAAAGCGTCGCGGCCGAGCTTTGAGGACCAAAGCTTGTTCCGGTATCGTCGCCAAAAGGCGGAGCAATGTTGGTGTTGAAGTTCCACTGCCCATTCACGAAATCATACGAAATGGCGTAGGAGGCCCGAATCGCCGTTTTGCCGTCGCCTTTCGGATCAAAACCCATGCCGATGCGGGGCCCAAAGGTTTTCCAGTTGTGGTTCAGACCCGCCTGCGCATTCGGAAATCCCGGATCTCCGGGATAACTGAAGCCCGGAGGCGCAGTGGAAAAAACCTGGCTCTTCTGGCCCGCCAACATGGCCTGGTAACTGAAGTTGTAAATGTGGCCATCGAGCTGCTGTTGCGGGAAGAATGGCTCCCATCGCACGCCTGCGTTTACGGTCAGTCTGTTTGTTGCTTTCCATTGATCCTGGACGTGATAGCCCATGTACCATTGCTTCATTAAAAGCCCGTTCGGGGCCGACTCCCGCAGCGTTGTCCAGTGCCCGAGCAGAAAATCTGCCCAGCCCAAACCGGTACTGGTGGAGTCCAGCGTGGTCTGCGAGGGCGAGAAGCTGAAAACCGGAATAGACCTCACATTCGCATACGAAATCACTTTCCAGGTTGCGATCGATCCGCCGAAAGAAATCTGATGCCGGCCATGCGTTATGCTGATATTGTCTGAAATGTTTGCCGTATTGGTGCTGTTGGTGGCATCGGTCTGAACGCCACCCTGACCGCTAGCCGCCCCTACTCCTCCGCCGCTTGAATTCACAGCAAACTCGAACGTCTTCTTCAAATACGTAAAAGCGTTGATGCCCAGATCATTGACATCATATGCAAATGGGCCCTCTCGATGGATGAATGTCCGGTTCGCAGCCAGATTGAGACTGTTTATCATTGTGGGGCTGATCACATAGGTATCGCCGATTGTGAAGAAAGCTCCGGTGTTGTCCTGCCCGTTTGACCCTAGATTTGCCGTGTCCTGGAACCCCAGGTGTGAGGTTTCCAAAGTGTTCGGGACAGCAGTAAGTTGCGGAGTCAGGAAAAACCGCCCCGTTATCGTATTCTTCGCGCTTTTCTGATAATCGATTTTGCCGATGATTTGCGAATCATGCGCGGAGTTGTAGCTCGTGTGCCAAACGCGCCCGCATGGATCATTTCCGACGGTACCTGAGTGACCGGTCTGCATCGGATTATCCGCCCACAAACTTAGCGGTGCATGGGTTGCACCGAACACATCGTCCTGCATGCCGTTGACCTGAGGCAAAAGGTGAATCAGCTTCACTGCCGCCGGGTCGAACCGTTTCGGGTCGATGAAGTTGGGGCTGTCCGTCAACCTGAGCTGCCCCGGAGTTCCGCCGGCAAAATTGTTGATCGGCACGCTCTGGCATCCGCCGATCTGATTTTTGGAATCGGTATATACCTTGAGGAATTGTGAAAAATCGCCGTTCAGCATGGCAGGCGTCGGAAGGGTTACAGCTGAGTTTGTGGGATTCGATGTGCTGGTGGTGTACTGATACGCGCCGAAAAAGAACAACTTGTCTTTCAGAATCGGACCGCCAATGGTGCCACCGATCTGCTGCCGCCTCTGGGAGCCCTTTGTGGTCGAAGTATATCCCCGGGCTCCGAACTTATCGTTACGGTAGTAATCGAACACGTCACCATGGAATTGATTCGTTCCGGATTTCGTTACGGAAGCCACTGTTGCGCCGCCCTGGAATCCGCCACTGGCATTCTGCGCTCCTGTCTGGATACTGAATTCCTGCAACGCATCGGGAAACGGGATTGGAAAGTTGAGGTTGTCAAAAGGATTGGTATGGAGAGCGCCATCCAAGGTGAATGTCGTCGAGCCTTCCGCCAATCCCTGTATGGACAACCCAACGCCGCCTTGCAGTGAACGCGTCGACGCGTTACCTGCGGTATCCGGAACGACTCCACCGGAAAGACCGAGCAAATCGGTCGGGTTCCGGCTTTGGAGAGGCAACTCCAGGATTTCCTGGTTTTCGATCACCTGCCGGACGCCGAGGTTCTGCGTCTCCACCAGCGTGACATTGGCATTGACCTCAACCTCCTGGCTCACCTGGCCGACTGCCATCGTGACGTTCAGGTTGGGATTCTGGTTAACGCCAAGTTCGATTCCAGTCTGAACAAAAGTGCGAAATCCCGGTAACGCCGCCTCCACCTTGTAAGGGCCTACCGGAAGATTCGGCAGAACGAAATTGCCGCGTTCGTCACTAACCACCTGGCGGCTGACATTCGTGCTCGTTTGCGTCGCCGTCACTTCCACTCCAGGCAACACCGCCCCGGAGGGATCCTTAACGGTGCCGTTTATCGTTGCGGTACCTTGAGCTTGCGGTGCAGCTGCGGAGTATCCGAACGTGGAAACGAGCAACAAATATAGCGTCGTCGCTAAGACACGTTTCATGTAGTCTCCTCCTACCAACCTTCTTGTTAAAAACGAACCTGACTCCACCCGAGAATCTGGCGCGAATTTAAGCACTTCCCCACAGTGAAGTCAAAGCAATAGAGAGACAAATTAGCCGCAGATGACAGGGATGCCCTATCTGCGGCATCCGCGTCATCTGCGGCTAATTTTTTGCTCTGTTCAGAACGTGACTCGCGCGGCTTCCGCAATGACCAGCGGCTTGTAGACTGGAAGCGCCCAGCCCTGTTTCACGAGCTCGTCATAGCGCTTTGCAACCTGGCTCTGATAGTTCTTGGAGTCTTTGTAGAGTTTCTTCAACTGGTCTTTCGGCAGCGCGGTCTCGTAGTTTCCAAGGCCGCAGAGCTGATTGATACCCTGGACGCCGCGATTCGCAATCCACGGATTCGCGTTGGGAACCGGCGGGTCTGCCCCTTCGTTCGGAGTGTGGAAGCTCTTGGTCGGAACATCGACGTAGGTGTTCCGGATGCCGCCTTTAACGTTTCCGAATTCATCGAGGGCCAGCAAGGCGCCGTTCTTGCGGTCGTGTTCGGGTTTGTTGTCGGGATTGAAATCCACGTAGAACCGGTCGGCATGAGGAGGCATGACGCCTTTGTCGACCCATGCGAAAAGCTTATCGAGGGCGACAGACATCATGACGCCCATCGGATACCGGCTGATCGGATATTTGCAGGGATCGGGGTAATACGCGCCCGCAAACCTCGAATCGATATGCGCCATCCCGGCAAATTCATAAACCCGGAGCTTGTCGTTGTCCGGCTGGGTTGTGCCCCGGCCCTGGAAGGTTTCGCGCATCGTGGGAACGAGGATCGTCGGAACGTCGAGCTCAGGGATCTGGCCGTTCGCGCTGGTCGGCATGAAGGCGTCGTAGATGGGCTTCATATCGGACAACCGCATCGCCATATGGGCATTCGTCAGGTACTGCGTGGCAACACCGGCAGAGGCCGAAGACCCGGTGAGGACCATCTTGCGGAGCGTGAGGCCGTTCAGCGGATTGTCTTTATGGTCGGACTTCAGCAGAGCTCCCACCTGCGCAATGATGTCGTTGGCGGTTCCGTTGGGAAGGACAAGGTCCTTGTAGCGGGTTTCATTGCTCGCGACCAGCCCAGGCGATGCGCTGGTCAGGATCTCGAGACCGATCACGCCGCTGTTCATCGCGTAGACCTGAACAAAGTGAAACACCCAGGGATTGCCGCTCGGGTGCATCGATTCGGCAAGAATCAAGCCATTGAATTTGCTGTTGTCCTTGGGTTTCCGGATGACGATACGCGTTTTGTAGGCCTGACCGTTCGCTGCGGTTCCGGAAACGAAGTATTCCTTCGCCTCATAACCGTATTTCGCGTAGATGTCCTTCGCGGGAATCTGCACGTTCTTCACATCGTCGTGAGAGTCCATGAAGGTCTCGAAGAACGGACCCGGGCCGGTGACTTCGATTGCGGCAGGAATCGGAGCCACAACCTGCTTCACCGGCGCCGCTGCTTCGGCGCCGCGTTGTCCGCGGCCACCACCGCCGCGTTGCCCCTGGCCGCGCTGGCCTTGACCGCCGCCGCGCTGACCCTGGCCGGCACCCTGGGCCGGACTCTGTCCGGGCACCGGAATCGGTGTCTGTCCTAAAAATGTAATTGCGCTGAGCGCGACAATGAAGGCGCTCAGCGCAATGGCTCTTCCTGGCAATTTCGTGACCATCACGTTCTCCTTGTAGCGTTTCGCGCTGTAGGCGCGGCCCATCCTATTTCTTCGGCTTTAGCGTTTTGTATACCGCCTCAACAAACATGTCGGTAGTCCACGGGCCGGTTGCCGTACCGTACCGAAGATCGTAGTCCATTGTAGGCTTTGCAGCTCTCACCTGCTGCAGGGACAGGCCCCGGTTCACCATGTCCTGAATGCGATCGCGAATGACCGTGCACATATCGCGGTAGTAACCGACATCGGCAGAGTCACTGAGGCGGCCATGCCCGGGGATGATCATCGTGCCGCCTTCTTCGCGGAACTCCGGAATCGAGAGGTCCAGGATATGGTTCAGCGCGTCGAGGACGCCTTGAATCGTGCCGCCTTTGTCGACATCGATGACCGGCCAGGTATCCTGGCGGAAAAGATCTCCCGAAACGATGACATCCGAGCCGCGGAAATACACGATGGTGTCTCCATCGGTCGTGGCCTTCGGCGCGTGGTACAGCATGATGCCTTCGCCATTCACAAAATTATTGAACTTCAGCTGCGGGAGACTGTACGTATCGGTCGGCAGCATTCCAGCCGCTGTGGGCTTCTGGCCGGGCTTGGTTTCGCTCAATCGGGCCAGCAGTTCTTCACGCGAAAAAATTGCGGCTCCCGAAGGGGCATACGCGCCGACGTTGCCGCCGGAAATTGTGACGCCGCCGCCGCTGATCTTTTCATTGCCGCCGATGTGCTCGGGGCCGATCGTTGTATTGATGATCCAGCGGATGCCTTCGGCCGGCGCCACGCTGTTGAAGTTGATCATGCTTCGAGTTTCCGAAGCGAAGCCGAGTGGCTGGGGAATGGAGTTTTCAAGATTCTCGAGATACTTCACCGTCGCCAGCAGCTTGTCCGCGTTCTCCGCGGAGCCCGAATCCACCATCGCGACGCCATCGCGACCGACTTGAACCGCCACATTGGCGCCATTGGAGCCGGCGCCGGGAATCAGAAAAACTTTGGTGTTCCGAACGCGCCAGAACGGCAGCGGCGGAGGAGCCATCGGAGTATTGTTCGCATTCAGGGACGAAACGGCACCTTGATACTGCGCCAGAACCCCCGTCTGACCGCTGATGCCGATCGCCACGGCCGCAGCGGCCGCCAGCAGGCTCGTTCGCAACAGGCAGGCCTTCATTTCTGTCACCGGCTGCGCGCTACCGCGCTTGCATTCGCTCCGCTCATCGAAACATCTCCCATAAGTCGTTTTATTGTGCCGTACACGGCGTCGGGTTCCAGCCTTGTGCGTCGGGCAGCTTCCTGTAATGAGAACTCCGGATATGAGGCTGCTGAAGGTAGGTGGGATCTTCGGTCAGCGTGGAAACAACCAGCAACGACCAGGGCTGCGCTCCCGGCTCGTCATATTTGCTGAAGTATTCCGTGAATACGGCATTCGCGCTGTAGGGAACACCGTTTTTCTGCAGGTATCCCGGCTGCGCGCCTTTCGTCACTACTTTCAAGTCGCCCGAGCGATCGGCTCCGCGTCCGGCGGTTTCCCAGCTTGCAACGGAATTGCCCTGCCAGTTTTTGGGATCAGCCGGATTGGGTTTCATCTCGGGCGCATTCGTTCCGGTTGCGAAGTGGAACAACCGGGTCTGGTTCCCGTTATCCACTTCGACCTTGAGCGTATTGGCATCGGCCCACGTGATATGAAAGCGGGCCGGCAATCGCATCACGTTACCCGCGCCGTACGACTTGCATGCATCGCCGCTGGCTTCGTCCTTCGCGGGGTCCCAGGCGTTTGCAAGATCACGGCCGGCCGGATTCAAAGGGATGCTGGGAAAATCGCCCTTCTTCGGCGTGATCATGCGCCAGCGCCAGTCTTCCGTGACAAGAGCGACCCAATAGCCGGTGATATCCACCGGCGCCGCCGCCTGTGCAGGCTGTGCCGCACCACCGCGGTTCCCGCCGCCCCGGCCGCCTCCTCCGCCGCCGCGCTGGGCGTAGAGAGAACCTGTTATTGCCAGAGCAACCGTAATGACGAGCGTCAGCTTTCGGGATTTCATGACGAAAAACTCGGTTAGTCGAAGGTTTCCCCAGGCTTCGTGCCCCAGCTCAACTCCGGCGTCTCACCGGATGCGGGACGCTTCAAGCCTGTCATGCGCATGCGATGCTCATCGGGATTGCGGCCCGGATTGCCCGTGATGATGACGTGGTCGCCAACCTTCAGCGTGTAGCGGTTGATGCCCTGACCACCGAGCTGCCCGGCGCCGCCCCATTCCACACCCCAACGCTGCATGACGCCTTTGGAATCCATCGCATCCACCTGGACGAATGAATGGGGATTGCGGAACTGGAACTGGACCAGCGTGCCGTCAATCTTCATCGACTGGTCTTCATGGTACGTCGCCGCGAACGAATGGTGGGCGTACAGCTGAACACCGGAGACCAGCATGGCAACGGCGAAGAGAGCGAAAAGTGCGCGTTTCATGAGTTTCTCCTCCTTCACTTACCTTTCATTTTGTTTATGTATTCGGGATACATCGTTTGCGGCCCGCCGCGCGTTGCCTCAAACGGAATATCGTGCTTTTCGGCGTACTCATGAAGGTCCGGGTTTTTGCCGGGCAGCCAGCTCGGCACATAGCCGTACTCATGCGATTCTTCCTCAACAACGCTGCACGGATAGGGCGCCACAAGAGCATTGAGCGACAGACGATAGTCCGTGGTCCGGACAAAGGGTTCGGTGAGGTAAACCGGATCGTTCATGATGACAGCTACTGTCAGATAGTCCCCATGACGCGTCCAGTGCTCCACGACCGTCGCCTTGTCGCTGCGAGGCAGACCGTTGCGGCGCAGGTACCCTTCTTTGAGATGCGTTATGGTGACCGTTAATGTCTGTCCTTCCCATTTGCCGGTGGCGAAGCCGCCCCACGTGTGCTCCGCGAAATCCGGAGGGTGAGGACGTCCATCCAGCCAGACGGGCGTGTCCACGGAGCGCAGCCATTCCGTATGAAATGCCGTGATCTGGCGTGTAACCGGATTGACTTCCTTCGTGATTCGAAGCTGCGATGGTCCGCGCCAGATGTAATCGGCGCTGTGCGGACGGCATTGCCACTCCGGCAGTGTCTGAACGGATGCCTTCCAGCTATCACCTCTCAGGCGGGCCGCATCGTTGATGGGAATGCCGGTGTAGTCGCCGATCTCGGGTCCGGCAACGCGTTCCGGCTGGTCTTCGTAGAAGATCGGCTGCCATTCGCCGGAGAAATCCATCTGAGCGAACGCCGGACGCGAAAAAAGGATGGCCGCCACCAACAGCAGTGGCGCCATCAGCGCAGTCCGCTTAGCCCTCACCATCGTCATCCTCCTGCCCAAACGGAAGTTCCGACAGACGTTAACACCCTGAATCTGCCATGTCAAAACGTTTACTGCGGCAGCAGATTCTCGATATTGACGTCATCCGGTTCGGCCGTAACGTTGGGCCGGCCGGTGGTTGTAAAGCCGGTAAAACGGCCCAGAAATATGATCGCGATCCACAGCACAAGGGAGATCGCCGCCACCGTGCGTCCGGCCAACGGGGCTTTCGCGTCATTGTCCCAACGATGCACGGTGCGGGCGGCGGTCAACTCGAATACGAGCATGTTGATTCCGGCAAGCATCAACAAAACCATCTTCGTTCGGAAAAAAAAGTTGTGGTAGTACACGGCCGCGTTTGTGCTGAACATCAGGGAGCCCGTGACGACGGTCAGTCCGAAAGAGGCCCATGTCCATTTAAGGACATCCGACGCGATTCGTCTGAACGAGCGCTTGGTGGATGCGATCCCGAGCAAACGCAAATCGATGACTGCAATCGTGCCGAACACCATCGCCAACCCCAGGACGTGGAAGGCCTCGATCAGCGGAAACCAATAGAGAGAATTGCGGATCGCTTCAGGTACGCTCGAGGATTCGATCGCGGAAAGGATGCCGGGAATGCTCATCTTTATTCGCTGTTTCGCCCTTTCGTACTCACATTCGCTCCGCTCATCTTGATTCCCTGTTTCGCCCTGTCGGGCTCACATTCGCTCCGCTCATGTCACGCCTTCGGAGAGAGCGACCAGCTGCCCCAGACATTGTCATAGGCGATCAGCCGGCCCAGAATGACGATCCCGATCCAGATCAAAAACGTTATGATGGCCAGAGACTTTACGCTCCAGCGATGCAGAGACTTCTCCCAGTAACTTTCATTTCGTTTGAGCGCGACCTGGAAAACGGATGCGATCAGCGTACCGACCGCCACCAGGAACATCTTCAACCAGAATGAAAATGCCAGAAGCTCGCGTGCGGGCTCCCCGATAATCATGAAGATACCGGTGGTCAGCAGCACACAAAGCGCGCCGGTCAACCACGGGAAAAAGCGGCCGGTCGTTTCCAGCAGTGACTGATCCCGCCCCGCCAGGCCGAGGACGCGGAGGTCGATCATGAAGACCGAAGCGAGAACGACGCCGATCGCGGCGATGTGAATGGATTGGATCGTTGGAATCACCCACTCATGCGTCTTGATGATCAGACTCAGGGATGTCAGGGAAAGCCACTGCGTGAATTGAAACACTGAAGAATTACCTCGACTTACATAACTAAGAATTATTGGATCATTGCATCATCTGACGTTTCTTCATTGCTTCAACTTGATGAAATGAAGAACCGTTAAATGATGCAATGATCCAATGTTCTTAACTTAGAACTCTGACCCGCCGAGCAATTCGTTGCCGGGGACGGAATCGCAATTTTTGCCGGCAGCGGGAAACACCGGCTTGCCGTCTTTGCCCATCGGGCACTTGGCGATGGCGCCGGTGCGGGAGCCAAAATTGCTGCCGTCACGCAGGGGATTCACCTTGACGCTGAACACGGTACCCGCGCCAAAACTTTGCGCCGTAATCCCTTGCTGTGCCACAGCTGCAGCGCCGGCCATCTCGACGCCCCACCGGATCGGCTTTCCATCTTTGTCCCGCTCCGGCTTTCCATCCGGCCCGATCGGAATGAAGTGGAGTTCGGCATGATTGGCCTGAGCGACGAACTGTATGGCAACGCCGGTCAGCGTTACGGTCTTGGTCTGGTCGTACATTGCAAAGGAATGATGCGCCAGCGCGGGTGCGACGAGAAAACCCAGGCAGACAACAGCCGAACAGCCCGCGATCGCAAAGGTTTTGATAACTCGATTCATAATAAGCTCCTCGTATTATTGCTATTTCTTTCCGTCCAGGCTGTTCAGCAGGTCCAGCACGTTGGCCGGCAGATCGTCTTGCGGCTTATCCCAGCCGGTTTCAAAATACTTCTCCCAATTCTGCGCCCATGGCCGGCCGTAGTAGTCGATGAACCGGGGATCGCTCGAGGTAAGCTGAGACGGTCTGCCGTTGACGTTCCGCAGATTGCTGAGGCATTCGATGTAAGTAAATCGCCGCGTGTCGTTATCAAGGTTCGCGACGCGATTGAATTGCATCGTGAGATGCAGAGGCTGAACAAAAGCCTCCGGATCATAAAAGACAGCCTCGTGTTTCAGGCCTGCAAACGCGCCATTGTTTACTATGGGTTCGTAAGTCTCGATGGTCTCCAGTTTGTCGCTGTACTCGAACATCGAGTGCGACAGCGTCCAGGGCTGGACATTCGCCGTCCAGGTCACCAGCTTGGTTCCATCCCAGAAGCCGACCGTTTCGCCGTACCACTGCGGAACCTTCTGCACATGCTGCTTGCCGATCAGAACCTGGCGCAGGAAATTGGCCGCGATGCCGGAAAGGAATTGGATATTGCCGACGTTCATCGTCAGCTGGAAGTTCCCGCCCTGCGACGCTTCCGACCACCAGCGCATGAAGCCCTCGGGATAACAGAACGAAGCGTTCCACTGCGGCGAATTGTCGACGCCTTCGTGATAGTTCATCTGAACCATGCGCTTCTGGTATTCGGGCGTCAGGAGTGAAAGGATCGTGGGCACCTGGTTGATGGTTCCCCAGGTCCACTGGGAATCCGAGTACGAACGATCGCGCGTGTACCAGCCATCCCAATCCGGAATCGTCGCCTTCGTGTAGACTGTCGGACCGCCTTTCGCTTTCGCCGCCGCCATTAAGGCTGCGTAGTGCTCCTTCGCTGTCTTGTAGGGATAAGGACTGACAATCTTTTCCCGCGGATAATCGATCTTGCAGTCGCCCCAGGAAGCCGAGTTGGGCGGCTTCTCGCCGATCCGATGCGATGTCCAGATATCCGTGATCTGCCGCGGAGTATTGCAGCGGAAGTAGCGTTGATCCGACCACAGACCGTTGTCTTTATAAAAGTTCTTCGAGGTGAACATGTCCATCGGCAATGCACTCATTCCGGCCGGTGGGCCCGGGAAAGTCGGAGTGTTTGCGCGACCGCCGCCGCCGCCGCGTCCGCCTCCGCGGCCGCCACTACCCTGTCCACCTTGTCCGCCGCGTCCCCGCTGCCCACCATTCTGCTGCGCACCTTGCGGCGCCTGGGTGTATGCCGTTGAGGTCAACACGATGGTGGCGAGCACGGCAAAGGTCGCCGTGACGAGGAAAACGAACAGTCTGGATTTCATGGTCTTGACTCCCTATCTCGTTTCACTGCAATCGGTTCGTGGCGGCAGTATACGACAAACCGTAAACTCGTGGTTCAACAAAGAAATTAGGCCGCAAAAGGGGAAAATTCGGGGGTCGCACCCCCGAATTTTCCCCTTTTGTCGCTAACCCTCTTCCGCGATCAATCAAATGTTTCGCCGGGCTTCGTTCCCCAGGTATAACCGTCGGATGGACGCTGCAGGCGGATCATCCGGAGCCGGTGATCTTCGGGGTTCCGTCCCGGATTTCCGACGATGATCACGTGATCGCCGACCTTTAAGGTATCGCGTCCAACGCCCTGACGGCCCAATTGGCCGCCGCCACCCCATTCCACGGCATACCGGATTAGCTCGCCGTTCGGCTGTTTCACATCAACGTGCACGAACGAATGTGGATTGCGGAAGAGGAACTGAGCCAATTCGCCCTCGACCTTCTCCTGCTTGTCTTCGAAGTAGGTCGCCGCAAAGGAATGATGCGCGGAGAGTCGCAGCGTCGACAGAGACACCAGCGCCGCAGCGGCAAGCAGCAGCATGATCCATTTGACCTTCATTCTTCCTCCTGGCAACCGGGTTATCCGCAGAATTTCACACCCGATGAACTGTTATGTCAACATCTGAATCTGCCGTTCTACAATGAGCTATGAATCGAACATTTCGCATCGGCCAGATTGTTCCCAGCTCCAACACAACCATGGAGAGCGAGATTCCCGCCATGCTCCACGCCCGGGAAGCCATAGAACCGGAACGGTTTACATTTCATTCCAGCCGGATGCGAATGAAGAAAGTGACCAAAGAAGAACTGGCTGCGATGGACGCCGACTCCGGCCGTTGCGCCGCGGAACTGGTGGACGCGCGAGTCGATGTACTGGGCTATGCCTGCCTGGTGGCGATCATGAGCATGGGCAAAGGCTATCACCGAGAGTCCGAAGAGCGCCTTCACGAAATCACCGTTAAAGAAGGTCACCCGACTCCGGTAGTCACCAGCGCAGGGGCTTTGATCGCAGGCCTCAAGGCGCTGGGCGCGAAACGCGTGTCTCTAGTCGCTCCTTATATGAAGGCGCTGACCTGCATGGTCGTCGATTACATCGAGGTCGAAGGCGTTCAGGTTGCCGACAGCATCGCTCTCGAAATTGCGGACAACGTCGAGGTCGGCCGTCAGGATCCGATGGCGCTGGCCAGAATCTATCGCGATCTGAAACTGACCGGCATCGATGCGCTGGTGCTTTCCTCCTGTGTTCAAATGCCTTCGCTCGCCGCAGTCCCCATCGTCGAAAACGAATGCGGATTGCCGGTCGTTTCCGCCTCGATCTGCACCACCCATCAAATGCTCCAGCGGCTCGGACTCAAAACCGTCGTCCCGAACGCCGGCGCCCTGCTTTCCGGAAAATTTTAGCTGTTATTTTTATAACATTGGTGTTATACAATTAGCACCAATGAAACAAGCAGCGATCTGGAGTTGCATTTGCGCCGCGATGGTCAGTCTGTTGCTGGCGTCACCGCAAAAATCGACTTTCGATGTGGCGACTATAAAAAGCACGTCCGGAAGGCTGCCGAATGGTGCAATTCGCGTAGGAGCTGCTCCAATCGGGCATCCCGCGGCCGCGAGTCCCGGCCGCTTGTACTACGATCGCGTTTCGTTGAAGTCCATCCTGCTGGTCGCTTTTTCCCTGAAGGAGATGCAGCTTGTTTGTCCGGACTGGATGGCAAGCGAATACTACGAGATCGATGCCCGCATGCCGGTGGGAACGACACCGGAACGGATTCAGACGATGCTTCAGAACCTGCTCGTCGAACGATTCAAAATGACGCTCCATCGAGAGGTCAGAGAGACCGACGCCTACCGGCTGGTCGTTGCGAAAGGCGGCCCGAAGCTGAAGGAGGTCGAAGCCCCCAAAAGCAACGTTGTTATTCCGCCGCGTGGTCCAGTCCAGCGCGACGCAGACGGCTGGATGATCGCCCCCCGACGCCCGGGGCCCTTCGCGGACGATCGTTCGGATCGCAGCCGCTGGACGTTTCAGCAATCCCGCGTGACCGAGTTGGCAACGGCGCTGGAGCGGCGACTGAATCAGCCCGTCACCGATGCGACATCGCTGAAAGGGAACTACGACTTTACGCTGACATTCTCTGCCGATGGATTGCCCACGCTACTCGACCCACTAGGCTTTCCCGTCGCTCCTCCGATTGGAGTCGTACCGCAACCATTGGATCTCTCAAACGTCTTCACGGCTCTGGAGCAACAGATCGGACTCAAGCTCGAACGGACAAAAGGTTCCATCGATGAGCTTGTGATCGATCAGGCCACGAAAACGCCCGGCTCGAACTGAGAGAGGTATCATGACATGACAGCAAACCCGAAAAGTATCTGCCTGCTGCTCGTCCTTACATTTTCCACGATAGCCACTGTCCCTTCGGTCTTGTCTCAGAGGAATGAACTGGCCCAAGGTCCGATGGCATTCGAGGTGCCTCCGTCAAGGTCGCGGATCCGCATGGCGGCCCTACTGGTATTTTCAGAGAGGGAGACAAGTT
Organism: Terriglobia bacterium; assembly: GCA_036496425.1. Taxonomy (NCBI): domain Bacteria; kingdom Pseudomonadati; phylum Acidobacteriota; class Terriglobia; species Terriglobia bacterium. The sequence continues at coordinate 32,301 of DASXLG010000257.1, forward strand.
TTACGCTAACAACGCCACGTTAAACATGCTCGTTGGTTATGCGTACGACCTGCGGCCATTCCAGGTGTCTGGAGGTCCCAAGTGGAGTGAGTCTCGTCCATTCACAATCGTCGCCAATGTGCCCCCGGGGACGGCCGCCCCACAGACGACAATGGGGCGCCAGCAATTGGGCCAGATGTTGCAGGCCTTGCTCCGCGACCGGTTCAAGATGATCGTGCGCAGCGAGTCCAAAATGGAAACTGTTTACGAACTGGTCGTTTACAAGGGAGGCTCAAAGCTCAAAGAAGCGAAGGCGGATGGAACCAACACTAGCATTCGCAGCGGACCTCGACAGATCCTGGGCTTAGCTGCGAGGATGGATCCGTTGGCTCGGCTGTTATCCCAGCAGGTCGGCCGCCCCGTCACAAACAAGACAGGGTTGACCGGCCGGTACGACTTCACTTTGACCTTCGAGCCGGAGCTGACAACGGCTGCCACTGCAGTCCCTTCGATATTTGTTGCCCTGGAGGAACAGCTGGGCCTGGAACTGAAGACCGTCCGCGGGCCTGTAGATGCCCTTGTTATTGTAAGTGCCGAAGAGCCCAGCGAGAACTGAGTGGGAACGCTGTTATGCTAACCCGCTTCTGTCCTGCAACACCCTTGAGCTTCCCAGAATCTTCTCATAGACTTTTGATGTGTTAGTTTTATAACGTTTATGTTATTCAATTAGCACCAATGAAACAACCGCTACATTCTGCACTCAGCCGCCGCGAGCGGCAGATCATGGACATCCTGTACCGGCTGGGCCGCGCCACCGCAAATGAAGTGATGGCGGATCTGTCCGGCGAGCCGAATTACTCGACGGTTCGCACGCAGCTTCGCGTGCTCGAAACCAAGGGGCACGTGCGGCATGAGGAAGAGGGACTTCGTTACATCTACTTCCCGACGGCGCCGCGGCACAGCGTACGCCAGTCAGCGGTGAAGCATCTCATCGAGACCTTCTTCGGTGGGTCGGCCGAGAAGATGATGTCGACTCTCCTGGGAAGCGAAGGCTCGAAGCTGTCGGACGAAGACCTTGACCGCCTGGCGAAACTTATCGAAAACACGAGAAAGGGCAGGCGATGATTCTCGCAATCCTGCAATCATCCGTGATTGTGATCATCGCGTTTGGAGCGGTTTGGATGGCGCGCAAGCAATCCGCGGCCTTGCGCCACGTGATCCTCACGGTGGCATTGTTCGCGTCGCTGATTGTCCCCTTCATCGGCGCGCTCCTCCCGGAACGCGCCCCCCGGCCTTCGCTTCACGTAGTCGCGAGCTTTAGCCCGCGTTCAGCCGCACTGACGCAAGGGGCGCGGGCTGAAGCCCGCGACTACACAAGAATCGCCGTTGTTTCAGAGTCCGGACATTCATATGCATTTGTGACCTGGATTGTTGGGATCAGCATAACGTTGGCGCTCATCCTCACAGGCATGTTGCGCCTCGCCTGGCTCGTGCGTCATGCCCGGCCTTTCCCCGGCGAGTATCCCTTCCGCATGAAGCGCGATGTCCGGATACTCCGAAGCAATTCCTCGGTCCTCGGCACCTGGGGTGTCCTACGGCCCTGCATTCTGCTTCCGGGCAGTTCGGAGAAATGGTCCGGTGATCGTCTGCAGGCGGTGCTGACTCACGAACTCGCGCACATCACGCGTTTCGACTGGCCGGTCCAGATGCTTGCCGAAATTGCGCGGGCCGTTTACTGGTTCAACCCGTTGTTCTGGTTTCTCTGCCGCCGGCTTCGCGCGGAAAGCGAGCACGCCTGCGACGACGCCGTGTTGAACACTGGAATCTCCGCGACCGATTACGCAACGCACTTGCTCGAACTCGCGCGCACGTTGAGAGGCTCCACCCAAACCTGGGCTCCTGTACTGGCAATGGCCAGGCCACCGCATGTTGAAAGGAGATTTGTCGCCATGCTGAATCCGTCCATCAATCGCAAACAGGTAAGCCGCAGAATCATTTTTATCGCCGGTATTCTTGCGCTGTTGATCACTCTGCCGATCGGGGCTGTCCGGGCAGGCCAGGACAGCAAGCCTGCTGTCCTTTCGGAAATCGTTACGGTCGTAAAACCGGCAGAGTCGCCCGCGCCGGCTCCCCCTCCAGCGGTTAAAAGAGCGGCGCCGCGGGTGAAGCCGGTGCAGGGCCTCGCAGACGGGAGCCTGTCCGGAACTATTTCGGATGCAACCGGCGCAGTGATTCCGGGCGTTAGCGTAACCGTGTCGAGCAGAACGGTCAGCCAAAATGCGGTCACCGAGACCGACGTGCAAACAACAACGACCAATGAGGTCGGTAGTTATGAATTTCGCGGATTGACCCCCGGCCCATACATCATGAAAGCGATGCTGCCCGGCTTTGCGCTGTTTCGATCTGGCGCGCTGCAGATAACCTTCGGACAGAACGTAGTCGAGAACGCTACCCTGTCCATCGGCAGCATGCTGCAGCGGGTGGAACTTACGGTTGCCGGACAGGCCAGACCAAGGACTGTCTCAACCAATGGTCCTGTCCGTATCCGCGTCGGGGGAAATGTCGTGGCTGCCAGACTCATCACTCAGGTCAAGCCGTACTACCCGGAGGAGGCAAAGGAGGCCGGCATCGAAGGCATCATTCACCTTCAAGGTTTCATCGGAAAGGACGGAACACTGATCGGTTTGAACGCGACGAATAACATCAACTATCTGAGCAAAGCCGCCCTCGAAGCCGTCAACCAGTGGCGCTACTCGCCGTCGCTTCTCAACAACGAACCGGTTCAGGTCCCCACATCCATCGACATCGAATTCAAATTGGAACAGTAAAAGCGAACGACACAGGAGGCACAAATTCATGTGCCCCCTGCCCCTTGATAAATGCAACCGTTAAACGCTCCTGGTTGACGGGCAGCTTGGGGTTGAGTTGCGCATCAATTGAAGGCGCCGCCGCCACCTTTCCCGTCGCCATTTTTGATTGTCTGGCCCTCAAAGCCACCGACGGACGCACTATCTTCCTCCGAATGGCTTTACCGATAGAATATACCGCCATTGCGACGAGGCCCGATCGATTGCGACGAACGACTTGGCTGTATCACTTCACGGACGCGAGAAACATCCCGTCGATACGGGAGTCGGGCGGACTCTGGTCAACAGCCAAACTTCGCGAGATGGGCATCGAGTTTTATCCCGGAGGAAATCAGCATAGCCTCTACGCGTATGCTGGGTTCACCGATGTCGAGTTCAATCCTCACCGGTCGATTAACTGTCAGGCTCGCTCAGCAGCGTTGTTTCTATCACTCTTGAAACGGACGGAGTTGGACAGCGCACTGCAATCACCTAGCAACTTCGTTGAGACGTTGGTACGATCGCGATACCGTCCCCAACTACGTAGTGATGACTTCGCCACACACGGCTTATTCTCGCAGAAGAGATAACTCGCAAATTGCGCTTCATTGATTCCACCGTTCTGTGCGTCGAGCTTTTGCTTTTCCATCATTAACCAGTCGTGCAAGCGCCACCACATCTGCGTATCGTCTTCGAGAATGTCCATCTCGCTGACGTCATCTCCATCGTTGCATTCGCGTCCCGCAGCTAACATTTCTCATCTGCCGGCCCGGGAAAGTGTGTCGCAACCTCCGCCGCTCCCGCCGAAGTTGCGTGATCGAACTGCTGCCGGTATAGAATCTGCAAGCATGAGCTTGCCCCGGACAGTTCTCCTTCTTTCCGTCGTCATCACAGCGCTTGCTCTTGGCGTGGACCCTGCGCCGGGCCAGAAGCTCGCGCCGATTCTAGGGCAGGTGGCGGGCGCGCGGACCCCGTGTACGCAGGACACACGTATCTCACTGGAAAATATCGAGAACTACAACTGGAGCTATTGCAACTTGGATCTGCATTCGTTTTGGAACAGCTTGCAGGTTCCTGTGGGCCGTTTCACCGGCTCGGAATTGTTATTTGATGTATCGAGCACGTATGGGGATGTCGACGGCGATGGCATCGATGAACGGCTCCTGCATCTGAGACTTGAATTCAATCAAGTTTCGAGAATCGTGGTCCTCAAGCCTCCAACAGCGCAGGTCAATCGATGGCGTACCGTAGCTTTTCTGGATCTGGACACGTTCCATCTTGATCCGGAAGGTCGCGTCGTGACAAGCGGCCGGGAACGCTGGCTTGCGGTCAGTCACATCGAAAAGGCCTGGGGAACCGGTATATTTCAGGAGAATGAGAGCTGGTACGCGCTTAGCAACGGTCGGTTTCGCGAAGTGTTGAGCTTTCCAGCGGAGGGACATGTCACCCGCGTAGGCGCTCCTGTGATCGAAGTGAAGTTCAAAACAAGTGTCGAACTGGGCCGTTTCGACGGATCGAAAAATGCGATCAACGTCCAGTACACCACGACGGTAGGAGACTTTGCGGATCTCCCCATCCGTACAGCGGTTCGGTTTACGAAGTCGCCATCCGCTTCTGCATTCACGTTCGATCCCGCGGGATCGACGATTTCGAGCGGTGATTTTCTCGCAATCCTCAACATCGACTCCGGGAAGCTCACAGATCAGCGCTTCCTGAACTTCGCTTATCCAGCGCTGCGCGTAGTGGCGCACCGCGACGCATCGGCGCTGGAATGGCTGAGTGAGTTGCTTAACTCGTGCGACGCAACGACGCAGAAGGCCTGCGCTAGCCTGACAAGCGCGCTCGAATCAAGACAACGGTAGGCCTTGCAGATATCGCTGCTGCCCAGGTGAGGCGACCCGACCAAAATCCTTAGAAGCAATTGATCGCGGTTTTCGATGAGAAGACATTGCCCCCGGCGGCGTTCGCGTCGGGGAAAGCCGTTTCCCGTTCGGGAAAGCCGTTTCCCATTTGGCAAAGTCATTTCCCATTCGGCAAAATCGGTCCGCCCGTTTTAAATAGTGAGCGGGTGAGAGATGCGGCGGCAAGGGCCGCCTGCGGATCTGCCCAAAACCGTTAACCATTAACAAAGGAGGAGGCACATTATGCCAAAACCAATTCGTTCCAAAGCGTTGGCCGGCTTTTTCAAGCTGTCCGACGTGGATGTCGTCAGAGACGGCATCTCTGTTCAGACCAATATGACCGGTAATTCGAAATTCCCGAATCCGCCGGTCGATCTGGCGACCCTGAAGACCAACCTCGACTCGCTGACGACACTCATGTCGCAAGCGGCCGACGGAAGTAAGAAGGTCATCGCTCAGAAAAACCAGCAACGTGAAGTCGTGATCGGAATGTTGCGGCTGCTCGCGCGTTACGTCGAGAACGTTTCTTTAAACGACCCGACGGCGTTCGAGACGAGCGGATTCCAGCTTGCTTCAAGGCCGAAGGCGCAAACTGCGCCGTTGTCCGAGAAGATCCGCAAAATCGATCACGGTCCCAACAGTGGGCAGATTCTCGTTTGGCTCCAGTCCGTTCTCAAGGCGGGCAGCTACGAGCTCCACTTTGGGCCGGCCGTCAACGGCGGCGCACCCACCACCGGGACAACGCAAGGCGTCCTGGGAGTGAAGTTGCCGATCGTTCTGACGGGCCTGACGCCGGGCGCCACCTATTTTTTCCAGGTGCGCGCTCTGCTTCAGGATGGTTTCACCGACTGGAGTGACCCGGTTACGTTCATCTGCACGTAGCTGAGTAAAGAATGCGGCAGTCGAGACGGAAGTCTTACGTCTCGATTGCCGCATTTGACTCATCTCTTAGAATGAGCACATCCAGTTCGATGGAAACTCCAGAACATTTGCCGATTGTCATTCCGCCGCTGACGTCGCGCACCGACGAAGGCGAGCTGTATATGCGGCCCGAAGCCGTGGAGGCCGAACTTCTGTCGGTCTTGCCGCAGGGGCCGGCGGAATGGATCAAGGGCAGAACGAAACTCAAAAGCGAATCTCTCGTCTTTTTGCACCGGTACCTCCGCCGCAGCAAAGACGACGACGCCGCCGGCCGGCTCCAGCAGGAAATCAACGCCCGCACAATGCGAATGGGCAAGCGGTGGATCTACGGCATTGACAAGGAGGGAACCGACTTTATCGTGTCCGAGGTCGAAGCGGAAATCGATGAGCTTCTGCTCGCCGAAATACCGTCGCGCCAGAGCGAGTATCTGGAGGTCGGATTCGGACAGACCGTGTATCGCCGCACCAAGGACGCCGTCGAACGTTTCAAGAACACGCCGTTCGCCCACAAGGGCAATACTGTGACGGAAACCTATGACGAGAACGGACAGGAGGAGGTCGACCTTCTGGAACAAGTTCCGGACAGCGGCGCGAGGCCGGAATCCGAAGTGCTTTGGGCGGATTGGGTCGAGAAAACTCTAAGGTTCGTCACGAATCCGAAGCATCGCGAGGCGGTCATTCTTCGCTATCTCCGAGGATGGCCGATCACCAGTAAAGATCCGGAGGAATCGTGTTTGTCGAGGTACTTCAAAGTCAGCTCGCGGCAGATCCAGACCTGGATCGACATCGCACTCAAACAAATGAAAGACGGAATGATGGGAGAAGGTTATGGCACAGCAAAATACCGCTTTTAGCGACGTACTGGCTGCCCTGAAGACGGAGGAATCCGAGCCGACGTATTCCGCGCTCGCGCGCTGGCAGGAGCGGTATCCAGAATTTCACAACGACCTGGAAGACTATTTTGCAAACTGGGCGACTTCCATTTTCAACGCGTTGGAGCCCGTCGACCTTGACGCGGAACCCGGCCCGAACGAGCGCTGGCTCACGGATTTCGGCGTGGCCTACGCGATGCAGATCATGCGGCGGCAGGAAGCCGGAATCCCCGATAACCGGATCGAATCGCTGACGGATTTCGAACGGCTAGTGCTGACGGCGATGAAAGCGCAGCGCACACCGCGCTGGCAATACCTCGACCGGATTACCGACACAGTCCGGGAAATGTCGAACCATCACTACCTGCGGAGCGCGGTCCTCGAGGCTCTTCAGTCGCTGGAAAAGCGGTACGTGATTTTCTCGTGGTCGCCCAGTCCCGACAGGCATCCCGATGAATCCGGGCGAACGTATCTTTTTCTGTCCTCCATCGGCGCGGCCTCGCTGAAACAGGCAAGGAAGGCGTCCCACAGGAGGAATTGACGGCGAACGTTACCGGGAACATTTCCAACATCACCCCGATGTGCCTCCTGTGCCTCTTGTGGTTCCTTCCTCCTTCCCGTTTTGTCGTACAATCCCCGCCATGACAACCGTTGCAAATGAAGAGCGCGGAGCCTTTGCGTGGGTGGCCGACCTTGGCCAGGCGGAACGGCGCGCCTTTGGCGCGTGCGTTGGAGGATGGGCGCTGGACGCGATGGACGTTCAGATGTTCAGCTTCGCCATTCCCGCGCTCATTGCAACCTGGGGCATCACGCGCGGGCAAGCCGGAGTGCTTTCGACCGCGGCGCTGCTCATGTCTGCTGTCGGCGGATGGCTGGCGGGATGGTTTGCGGACCGTTACGGACGCGTCCGTACCCTACAAATCGCCATCGCCTGGTTTGCGGTTTTCACTTTTCTATCCGGCCTGGCGCAGAACTATTCCCAGATGTTCGTCGCGCGAGGCTTGTTAGGTCTGGGCTTCGGCGGCGAATGGGCGGCGGGCGCAGTATTGCTGGGAGAATCGATTCGCGCTCAGCATCGGGGTAAGGCTCTCGGCACCATGCAAGCCGGATGGGCCGTGGGATGGGGTGTTGCCGCCATCTTGAACGCCGTCTTCTTTACACTGCTTCCCACCTCAATCGCATGGCGCGGATTGTTTCTTGTCGGAATCGCTCCGGCGCTTCTGGTGTTTTTCCTCCGGTGGTATGTCGAAGAGCCGGCTGTATACCTCAATACACGAAAACAACTCGCCGCGAGCGGCGACAAGCCTTCGTTCTTTGAGATTTTCCGTCCGCCGCTGCTGCGCATCACCTTGCTGGGCGGACTGATGGGTACTGGAGCGCAAGGCGGCTATTACGCCGTCACGCAGTGGCTGCCGACCTACCTTCGTACCGAACGAGGACTCTCCATCCTCGATTCGACGGGATACCTGATCGTGCTGATCACCGGCGCCTTTTGCGGCTACATGTCCGGCGGCTATCTGGCCGATCGGATCGGGCGCCGCCTGACGTTTCTGGTCTTCGCGATCGGAGCAGGGCTCGTGGTTGTGACGTACACAGCTTTTTCTTTCGGAAACCACACGATGCTCTTCCTGGGATTTCCGCTCGGTTTCTTTGCGTCGGGCGTCTTCAGCGCGATGGGAGCGTTCTATACCGAGCACTTTCCAACCCGCGTCAGAGGCGTCGGCCAGGGCTTTGCCTATAACCTCGGCCGCGGCACGGGAGCACTATTCCCGACGCTCGTGGGATATCTTTCCGTACATATGCCGCTGGGGGAAGC
>DASXLG010000258.1 GCA_036496425.1 Terriglobia bacterium
GCGCGCTATTGGTTGTCGGAAATGGGCGTCCCGTGTCATCAACTTTTATGAACCACTCTTTACCGTCCCAGGTCCACGGTTCCCGAACCGGCGCAGTGACAGGACCAACCTCCGGAAGAGTGAAGGTTGCGGTATAGCGGACGATGATTGTCTTTGGATCGCTCGTAAAGTCGAACCCCTCGAGCTGCGCCTTGGACATTGGTGGGGGATTCCCCTCCAGAAACAGCGGCCGCTTATTAACCGGCACAAATCGGGCCATTTCCTGTTTATTCCCGGCCGAACGGGCCTGAAGATAACCTTCCGAACGGGCTAACAGTTTATCCAGAGCCTGCGAGGAGCCGACCTGTACAAGACATAGATAAACAGCAATAAATAGAGTGAGTTTACGCATAAAAAAAGGGGGGCGCTATGGGCGCCCCCCTAGTTTACATCAGAAAATTAGTGACCAAGAGACTCAGTCAAAGTTCCCGCCCAAGTGGCATTCGCAGTAGGAATACCCGAGCGGCCTGAAACAGCCGGGTTCGTCAGAACGAGCGCCGGACCGCCGGATGCGAACTTTCCGCTGAATGTCGCATCGGCAACGAATCCTGTCGGATGCGCAAACGGGAAGTTGGCAATAGCGAAAGCGTACCCGCTAAATGTCGCGGGAGCTCCGGTAATGCCAGCCAGGATCTGTGATCCCAGGACCACCCACGAACTTCCACTGGCTACGGCACCGGAAGTCAAACCGGTACCTGCAGTCACCGTGGAGCAGCTGGTGATTCCGGCTACGGCTGCTGCACCTGTACCAGTGCTGGCGCAGAAGGCGGCTCCGCCATTGTTCGGATAGAACGCGATCGTCACCGGTCCACCGAGTGCAGGAGCGCCACCCGTCTTGGCACCGTACGGATCGGCTGTCGTATTCGCGACGACGAAACCCGTATCAAACCCGTTCCCGATCGTAACGTAGGGGAAGAGCATGTGGGTGGTCAACGGAATGATATTCACGACCGTGAACGGTCCAAAGGTCGGTCCGGTGTAACGCGGAACCTGACCAGTGGTGGCCGGGTTGTTCAGAACCGCGCCGGCTGCGCTGAACGCTGTTCCGACCGGCCCCAGAGTAACGGTCGCCGTGATGCTGCCGGGAGTCAACGGCAAGGTCGCGGTGCCATTCGAGAAGAGAGTGCAGCTGAGAGTGATCGTGTCGATAGCCGTCAAGCTCGCGGCGGTGATACCTGAGACTTCCACTGTCGTGGTCGGAGCAATTGAGGTAATTGCGGTCGACGTGATCGAGACCGTGCTTCCGTTCGTCATCGAGGCCGTGCACGGTGTTCCAGCCGAACCCAGGCTTGCGCCTGTCGGAATACCCGTGAACGTGTAGAGCAGCTGAACGCCATTGCTGGCGGCACCGCTGTTGAAACCACCACCGGCAGCGTTCAGCTTATCGCGGAACATGTCGATGTAGTTTTCCGTGGTGTTGATGGTAAAGGTCTGGGTAAAGGCAGCGGAAGCGCCAGTCGTGGGAATGATCGCCGGACCGGTCTTAAGCACAACGCCCGCCGTCACGATCGGAGCCAGCACCGACGTTACGACCGTCGGGGTGTTCTGGCCGGCTGTGATCAGCAGGTTGTTTCCCGGGCTGACCGACACGGTGGCGACGACGGACGTCGCGCCGCTCCCGGCCAGGCCAATGAGCACACCGGTTAAGGTGTAGTTGCAGGTAGAACCAGCGACGCCAGTACCGACGGCAGGCAACTGGATAACCACCGAACCGGAGGCGTTGCTAACCGTGACAGATGTCGGGTTCAGGCAACCGGCAACGTTCGGGTCGACGACGGAAATCAGCTTTGTCGCGTTATAGGCCGGGGCCAACGGAACAGTGGTCGTGTCGTTTGTTATCGGCACGCCGTAGCTGACCGTGATCGTCGCTCCTGCCGTGCTGGCCGCGGCACCAGTCTCCGTACATTGGAACGTGATGTCGCCCGCGGGCTCCGTCAAACCGGTGTTGGAATCGCGGCTGACAGGCGTGCTAGCTACGTTGCAGCTAACCTGTGCAAACGCTGTGCTGGCGACTCCCAGGAACAGGAGTGCGACAAACACAGGCAAAATATTTTTCAATCTCAACATTTCTTCTTGTTCTCCTTAATTGTGAACAGTGAACACGTTTGTACATCGTCCTGCCAGACGCAAATTGCAGCCGGCATTCAGAACAACAAAACCTCAGCGAAAAACCATGTGGACCCCAGGCGCGGTCGACGTTCGGGTTTGGAACCAGCGCTGGATGCTTTCCCGAACGATTCAATTTGATGCATCTTCCATGGAACTAACGACATGCATCAAACTGATAAACCTAACATGTGGGTATACCCATGTCAATCGCTAAGCTACCTCGACTCGCATGCAAGTGCCTGCGGGCAAAGGCAGCAAGCCGGGCTGAGCATTGCAAGTGTGCCGCCAAAGGGGAAAGACTTTTACATTGTTGAAAATGAAGGACAGGCTGCGGACGCAGGTCCGGCAAGCGTGAGTTATTTCTACTCAGTTGATGCAACTCATGCGTTAGAAACGACTCACTGCACCCCGTTTCGTTGAACCCGGCCGACAGCGGTTCTGGATTCCGGGAGTCCGGTAGCGATGTTGTATCCGCTAAAGCTATAAGTAATCCGGCGCTCCGATCGGCTGAGCGGGGATCCGGCTTTCAGGCTCGAAACGGTCAAAACAGCCGGCGCGCTCCGGCTGAGTGTCAAATATTTCAAGAAGGGTGCGGTCGACGAGATACCTAATCGGGCCTGCAGGTCGGTGGCATCATCGAAAATCCGGTCGGCTCGAGCCGCGAGGATCGCCTCGACCTGGGATTCGCTCAAACCCGGAATCGATCGCAACACGAGATCCGGCGCAAAGTTTGCATTGATGAGGCTTCCCGCACCTGCGGATGTAATATACGCATCGAGCCCGGGCCGCAGCGAGGCTGTACCGTTTTGTTGCGACGCTTTCAACTGGAAGTCTGCTGAACTTATACCCCGGATCAGCGGGGCATCCGCGAGGCCAAGACCGCCGTTTCGCGGGACATAGTTGAGCGGAGCATAATAGGGCGCTTCGGCGCCATTGGCTCGGACATCATTGTCGGCATCCCGCCAATCTTCGATCGCGGCGCTGATGGCCTGCCCGTTCGTAAAGTCGCCGGTCCACAGCGCGAAAAAGTTGGTGAGGACTTCCGGCGGAGCGCTGCTCAGATCCAGCTTGCCGTTGTCGCTCTCGAAATAAATATCCACGGCGCCCGCCGCAAGTTGCGCGCGATACTGAAATCCGGGCCGGACCACCTCGAGCGGAAGGCCCGCCATCGCATCCGCAGTTTTTGGCAAACTGCGGGCTTGAAGAAATGCTGCGAATTCCTGGCCGGAGCGCGCCAGTTGCTCGGCCTGGAGTCCGTTCCAGTCGGCGGCATCGATTCTCGCTTCCGTCTGGACGGAAGCTGCAAGTCCGAGCGCGATCGCGCTGAGAACCATCAATGCGGCCATGACTGCGAGCAGGGCAATGCCCTCGGAGTTTCGACTCATCGAAGTACCAGCCCGGTTGCGGACGCTGCCGCATAATCGAGGGGAATCACAGCTTGAACATCATTCTTTGGCGGTATGGCGCAGCTGAGGCGGACCGCTCTTGGAAGAACAGGATTTGCCGGGAAATGCCACGCCTGCACCCAGACCGCAGGCCTGTTCGGCTGCGCATCGGTCAGGAAACCGAAAGCGCAGGAATCGCCGCGCAGAACGGTATCGTGCCAGTAGACCGACGGATCAGGAGCGTTGTCCGGAGGCAGAATGCGGCGCTCTTCCACCTTCAATTCTCCGGATGCCCATTGAATCGTCACCCATCGCGGCACTCCATCAGGTCCGTCCTTGAAGCTGGTACGGCTGAGGAAACGAAGACTTGAAGCTGTGCCGTCGAAGGCGAGCGGCGAAACCGTTCTTTCGCTAGTCCTGACGGTATAGCTCATCGGCAGCGCGCCTCGAATCTGGTCATTCAGAACATCGAGAACCACGCGGGAACGGTGCAGCCTTTCGATATGAGCGCCGCCCTTGTCCCACATCGCCAGACCTGAACGTGTGGCCGAGAGAACGATGACGCCGACCATGGCCATGATCGTTATCGATACAAGAACTTCAATGAGCGTGAACCCGGCCCGCGAATTGTCTTTATTGCAAAGCACGTAATTGCTCTTCCAGCCCGGGAACCGGTGTGTTGACCGGCCTCACGAAGCGGTACGTTTCGATGGTCCGGCGCTGAAGCCCGGCCGGGGCATCCCATTCGAGCCGCAACTCGACACGTACAACGGCAGCCTGCAATTGATCCGTCGGAAGGATGTACGACTGCACTTCCAGCCGCCAGCGGGTTCCGTCTTTGAAGATTCCGCTCGCGTTATCCCCCGGCTTCAACTGCTGGACAAGATCCAGTTCCGCGAGCAGGTTCCGGGTGAACATCTCGCGCCGCTGGACATCTTCGATTTTTGTAATGTTGCGCGCAGATTGAGACATTCCAGCGAACACCGCCGAGAACCCGATGCCGAGGATCGTCATCGCCACGATCACTTCGATCAGGGTGAATCCGGCAGACCCGCGCGAGCGCTTCACAGCGCGGCTCCGAAGCTGACGGTGATTCCACTGAGGAGATCCGTCTTAATCGCGATCCTCCGGCCGCGTTCGTTCTGCAGCTCCAACGCCTCCGCGCCCAGGATTTGTCCGGATGGCAGGAAGACGAAAGCCGGAAGGTTGTGATTCACGGGCGTAACGGCGGCAGGCAGGGTGTATGACGCCACAGGCTTGGACGACTTCCAGAACTGGAAGACATGATCGGAATACGTCATCTCTACCGGAGACTGATCCGCCCGGGCCACCGCCTGCGCCCTTCGAAGCTGCGATGCGAGTTCTGTCGCCGTGGTTTGAAGCGTAATGGTGTCGAATCGGCGCACAACCGCAGGACCGACAATGCTTCCGATCATGGCGATCAACACCATGACGACCAGCATCTCGATCAGCGTGATCCCGCGGTTAGCACTCCTTCTCACAGCTGGAAAGACGCTTAAGAGACGTAAAAAGACGATTTACTTGATTTTTTTAAGCTCTGTGAGTTCGTCGCGGCGGTCTTTGACTTCACAAGTGGCGGGGTCCGGAACAATATGTGAAATAACCGCAACAATCGTTTCGGGCTGAACGACGGTGACATTCCAATTGGTGTCAAACCGGCACTCCTTCTCGGGCAGCTTTGCGACGAAGTAGCCGGCGCCGGCATAGGTATTCACTTCACCGGCGTTCTTCAGGTCCACTTCGTATTTGAGATAGACGGGATTCGAACCCTCCACGAGTTTCACCTTCAGATTGGAATCTGTCAGTCTCAAATCAAATTTCGTCCCGCTGTCCGATTGCCACACGCCATTGGGATCATTTTTGGCCTGCGGCGGCCGGTCCGCCGCCTGGGGAGCTAAAAGCATTAAAAGAAGGAGAAATACGGCCTGCATAGGCGCGGATTGTAACACGGGCGGGATTATCGCGAGTGATCGAGGGCGGCTAACTCTTCTGTGGCCGTGAAGGTTTATACGGGTAGTACTCGACGGCACCGGGGACATCCGGGAGGCGACGGCGACGGGACGCGCGTGCGGAGCCGAACGCATTTGTCCAACGCATTGAGGCTTATTCCGGCCTATTTCTTAATGAGCCGGAATGTACTTTAACTGCAAGCTGGCGTGCAAGACTTCTGCTACAGACATTTTGCGAATATTGTGTTTCATCGGGGAGAGCATGTTCAGGCAGAGCGGATGGGGCCTTCAGCCCCATCCGCGAGCCGCGACGCGTTAGATGACCATACGCGTCGCGGAGTCGGACCATTCGGTATAGCCGAGCAGACCGTACGCGCGGACTTGAATCGCGTACGTTGTTCCCGGCGTCAGGCCGCTTATCGAAGCAGCGGACTTGACGTTCGGAACCATCTGCGCCAACCACGCCGTGGGTGTGGCGCCGCCCGGTCCTGCCGGCCCGTAATGCAGTTCGTAGGATTTAGCGCCACGAACCTTTGTTATCGAGACCAACAGTTGACCGGACGTGCCCTGGTCGAGGAACAGGATCATCGGCTGATCCAGCGGCTGCGCGGGAGTGCGCGTGCTGGATCGCGGCTGAAGACCACTGGACAGGAAGATATTCATATCATCCTTACAGTTGAGCTCCACATACGCCGCCAATTGCCGGATCGCATGGATCACCACCATGCCTTGCGTATTGCGCAGCGTGATGGCTTTCCTGCCGCCGTCCTTCGCGTCCGCGATGGAAGCGGCATAGGAGTCCAGATCCGCCTTGAAGACATTGAGATCGATCGGCGCATTCGGTAGATTCGAATTGCCGGTCAAACCCTTCAACAAGGCCTGACCCTGTGAGAGGACCAGTTCGGGCAGCGCTTTTGTCAAACCAAGCGCCGCCTTGATGAGTTTCGGTACCATTGCCATTGTCGTTTACCTCCTTTCTTTGAAATTGCAGACGGCATATCTATAGCACGAGACATACCAAACGCGTTGCGTCGGGTTTCCTTTCATTTTCAATTGCTTGCGTTTTGGCGCGAATTGTGGAAACTGTGCCGGAAATGAAACATGTTTCGCTTCCGGCACACTCGGCTCGTTCATTGCCGAATAACCGGCCGCTGATCGGCACCAGCGAAGCGCTCGAAAGACTGCGCGCCGACATTGGAATCACGGCGCCGACAAATATGACGGTATTGATTCAGGGCGAGAGAGGAACGGGCAAAGAGCTGGTTGCCCGCGAGATCCACATGCAGAGCAACCGCGCCAGCGGGCCGTTCATCCGCGTGAATTGCGCGAGCCTGCCGGAAACGCTGGTCGAAACCGAGCTTTTCGGCTGCGAAAAGGGCGCCTTCACCAATGCCGAGTTCAGGAAGGGCCGCTTCGAACAGGCCGATGGCGGAACACTTCTGCTCGATGAAGTGGGCGAACTCAGTCTGATCGCTCAGCCGAAATTGCTCCGTGTACTGGAAACCCGCGAAGTCGATAGAGTCGGCGGGCAACGGCCAATACCCATCGACTTCCGCCTTATCGTTTCGACCAACCGGGACCTGGCGGAAATGGCCCGCGCCCATCAGTTTCGCGAAGACCTGTACGACCGCTTGACCATGGATATCGTCCGCACGCCGCCACTGCGCGAACGGCTCGATGACATTCCGATCCTCCGCCGAATATCTGATCCCGCTGTATGTACTCGAGGCCAAGCGCGTTGTAACGGGTGTTTCACAACCGGTTCTCGATCGGTTCCAGACCTACTCGTGGCCCGGCAACATCAGAGAATTCGAGAATGTGATCCGGCGGGCGGTCTTCAGGGCGGACGGAAACCATCCAGTTGGAAGATTTACCGCCGGATTTCGCGGAAAAAACGGTGGCGGCGCCGGCCAAACTGGGGAATTTTCACCAGCTCATGGACGAGTACTCGCGCCAGATCCTTCTCGCCGCGATTGCGGAGTGCCGCGGCAACCGGACCTGCGCCGCAAGGCGACTCGGGCTGAGCCGGACACAATTCTACAGGCGACTCGGAATGTACGGATTGGACAGCGCCATCCAGGCCGAATCCGTTTAAACTCAACGAATTCTGAGAAAACGCCATCTTCTCGTTCTTGATTGCAACTCAATTCGAGAAGATGGCGTCTTCTCACTCTTTATCGCGATCACCTTCGGGAAGATGCCATCTTCTCACCCCCCATCGTGACCATCTTCGCGAAGATGCCGCCTTCCCGCTCTCCGTCAAGATCATCTTCGGGAAGATGCCGTCTCCTCATTCTTTATCGCAGCCATCTTCGAGGAAGCCGGACTTCTTCGCATCCCATCCGCGTGATCCGCGTCATCTGCGGCCGATTATCCCTGCCCGCCCGTGCTAGAATCCCGCTTTCGTGGCTAAGATACTGATCACCGGAGTTATGGGCACTCTTGGCCGGCCTTTGAAGCACGAACTGGAAAGGCGCGGCCACGACGTTTGGGGTATCGATCTCCAGCATCAGGCCGAGCAGAAATACTACCGGGCCGATGTTGCTTCCTACCGGCAATTGGAACGGGCGTTCGAGCAGAACTACGATTACGTCTATCATCTGGCGGCCGAGTTCGGACGTATCAACGGGGAGGAATATTACGACACCCTGTGGACGACGAACGTTATCGGCACCCGGAACCTGCTCGAGATTCAGAAGCGCGCCGGCTTCAAGTTGATTTTCGCGTCGTCATCCGAGATTTACGGCGACAAGCACAAGGACATTCTTTCCGAAGACATCCCGCTCAACCATTCGATCCTCCAGCACAACGATTACGCCACGACCAAATGGGTAAACGAGATTCAGATCATGAACTTCGAAAAGCGCTTCGGGAATCCGGTGGTGCGGTTGCGGTTCTTCAACGCCTACGGACCGGGCGAGTATTACCATAATTACCGGAGTGTCGTCTGCCTCTTCACGTATCGCGCGCTGAAGCGGCTCCCGTACGACGTCTATCTCGGCTATCATCGCGTCTTCATGTACATCGACGACTTCACTCCGACGCTGGCAAATGTAGCGGACAACTTCGTGGCGGGCGAAGTCTACAACATCGGCGGCGAAGAGTTCCGCGGCGTCAAGGAACTGAGCGATTTGATCCTGCAGAGGCTTCATATGGACGATTCGATCGTGAATTACCTTCCCGAAGACAAACACAACGTGCTGAACAAAAGACCCAACATCGAAAAGGCGCGGCAGGCCTTCGGACACAATCCCAAAATCACTCTGGAGGAAGGCGTTCCGGCCACGCTCGATTGGATGCGGTCGATTTATGCTGAGAAATGAGGATTCTTCTCGTTCACGAGGTGAACTACCTCTCGAAAACGATCTACGAATTCCAGATCCTTCCTGAAATTCTTTCGCTTCTCGGACACTCCGTCACGGTGGTCGATTACAACGATTCGTGGAAGAGCGAAACTGACGGCGCGGGATGGGTCTCGCAGCGGCAGGTTTATCCCGCCATCCACCGCGCCTACGATCGCGCGCGGATCAGCTTGTACCGTCCGGCGATGATTCGCGTTCCCCTTCTTTCGCGGATCTCCGGAGCCGTCAACGAAGGATTTGAAGTCGCGAGACTGCTGAGCCAGCGATCGTTCGACGCGGTCCTTCTTTATGGACTCCCCACCATCGGGATCCAGACGCTGCTCGCAGCTCGCGCATATGAAGTGCCCGTGGCGTTCCGGGCGATCGATGTGACACATGAGCTGGTTCCTCCAGCTCTCGAGCTTCCGACGCGGATGCTCGAAAGCATCGTCTTCAATAATGCCGATCTCAATATCGCGCTGACTCCGCTCCTTCGAAATTACATCCAGGAGTACGAGGTTCCCGATAGCCGGATGCGGCTGCTGCCGTCCGGCGTCGATACTGAAATGTTCTCGCCCGGACCAAAAACCAAAGACGATGGTCCGATCGTTCTCTTTATGGGCACCATCTACCGGTTCAGCGGTCTGGATCGCGTCATCCAGGATTGGAAAAACCTACTGGCCGTTCATCCCCGGGCGAAGCTGGTGATTCTCGGAGCCGGAGAAGACCAGGCGCGGCTGGAAGGCATGGCCGGTGAAAACGTGATCTTCCCAGGCCTGCAGCCATATTCGCGGCTGCCGGAATGGATTCGTTCGAGCGATGTCTGCATCAATCCATTCGAATTGAATGGCATAACTGAAAAAATTCTGCCGACCAAATTGTTTCAGTATCTCGCCTGCGGGAAGCCAGTGGTTGCAACCAAGCTGCCGGGGACGATGCCGTTCCTCAGTGGAGAGGAAAATGGCATTGTCTACGCCGATACAGCGGACACCGTGAATGTCCTGACTCAATTGCTGTCGGACCCCGAGCGATGCGCCCGATTGGGAAAGTGTGGAACCGCTGCCGCACGGCGCTACGACTGGGTCGAAATCGCAAAGCAAATGGCAGTATGGCTCGCGGAACTGGCCGCGGATCGAACGGATTGAGCGAATGAAAATCGCGGTGGTGACGCCTTATTTCTATCCCGACTGGGAATATGGCGGAACGCCGCGGGCCGCATTCGAGCTGGCGAGGGCGCTGGCGGCCCGAGGTCATGAGATTCGCGTGCTGACGACCGGCAGCGAGGCCGGGAGCAGGATCGTTGAAGGTATCCAGGTCCGCTATTATCGAAATCTCTCCAACGGTCTCGCGCGCCACTACCGGCTTTTTATCCCGCCTGGATTTCGCAAAGAACTCCGCCAGCAGCTCTCCGGTTGTGACGTGCTGCACATCCATGAATTCCGTTCGACGTTGACGGTCCCCGCCGCGCGCGCGGCACAGGAGCTTTCCCTGCCTTATTTAATCTCGCCGCACGGCGGTTTACGCTACCTGGGCAAGCGCACAGCCAAGCGAATTTTCGATGCCCTGTGGGGACGGTCCATCATGGACCGGGCGGCCGGCGTCATCGCATTGACGGAAAAGGAGGGGGCCGAGGCTCAGTCGTTTGGAATCCCGGAATCCCGCATTCGGTTGCTGGACAATGTGATCGATGCATCAGCATACGAATCGTTGCCGAAGCGGCGATCCTCCCGCCAAACGATCCTTTTCCTCGGACGGCTGAATCGGATCAAAGGCATCGATATTTTGCTGGACGCGTTCAAGGGCATCGACGGCGCGCAACTCGTTATCGCGGGGCCCGATGACGGCGAGACGGCGCATATCCCTTCCACGCCGGACATATTGAAGCCGGGATTTCTCGATCACCAGGCCAAGCTGCAAGCCATCGCCGACAGCGATGTTGTTGTCCTGCCGTCCCGGAGCGAAGCCAGCCCGGTCGTCCTCTACGAAGCGCTGCTGTGCAAGCGTCCCGTGGTGGTCTCTTCGGCTTGCGAGCTGCCGATGGCCGAGCCTGCAAAATACGGCATTCTTCAATTCCAGTCCCTGCAGGCGGCGGACCTGCGCGATAAGCTACTTTTCGCCCTCGCCGACCCGCATTTGAGTGATAATGCGGCTGTTGGCCGCGACTTCGTGTTGCGGAAATTCTCACCGCTGGTCGTGGCTGAACAAGCCGAACGGATTTACGAGGAGGCCATATTTCGCGGGAGCAGACAGCCGCAGGCGTAAACATCGTCGAAGAGATTTCGCGGGTTCTCGATATCGAGATCGAAGCGCTGCAGTCCGTCCGGCAGAATATCTCGCCCGCGTTTTCGCTGGCCGTCGAAACGATCGCAGCCTGCCGCGGACAGGTGCTGGTCTCCGGTATAGGAAAATCCGGCCTGATCGGAACCAAGATCGCAGCAACGCTGCGGAGCACGGGAACGCCGGCAACATTCCTGCATCCCGGCGAGGCCTTGCACGGCGACATTGGCACCGTTCGGGAAGACGACGTCCTTCTGGCAATCGGAAAAAGCGGCGAAACGACCGAGTTGAATGCGCTGCTTCGGGTGGTCCGGAAAATCGGCATCCCCGTCATCGCGATAACATCGAACGCCGGCTCATCGATGGCGGCGTTGTCCGACGTGGTCATCGATCTTCAGATTCCCCGCGAGGCCTGTCCGCTGAATCTCGCTCCCACCGCCAGCACCACCGCAGCGCTCGCCGTGGGCGATGCGATTGCCATCGCGCTGATGAAACTCAAAAACATTTCGGCGGAAGACTTCGCGCGGCATCATCCCGGCGGCCAGCTCGGCAAACGGCTGCTGCTGACGGTTGAAGACGTGATGCGCGGGGGAGATCAGAAGCCGGTGATCCGAATCGATGCCTCAGTCCGGGATATGCTCATCGCGATTACCAGATTCCACGTCGGCGCCGTATGCGTCACCGATGCCGATGAAAAACTGCTGGGCCTCGTGACCGACTACGATATCCGGAAGACCCTGGAAACGGGCCAGGACCTCTTCGTGATGAAAATTTCGGAGATCATGAACGCCTCGCCCGAAGTTGTTTACAGTACCGATCGCGCTGTCGACGCTTTGGAAATGATGCGGTCTCGAAACAAACCTACAGCTGTCATGCCGGTACTGAGTCCCGACCGCCGGATCCTGGGAATGGTGCATCTCCACGATCTCGTTGCCGCGGGAATCTGATGCCGGAAAAGCCAATCTTCAGAATCCGGCCGTCCTCGGCGTGGCGTTTCGTCGATCTGAACGAACTGTGGGCCTACCGTGAGTTGATTTACTTTCTGACCTGGCGCGATATCAAGGTGCGATACAAGCAGACGGCGATCGGAATCGCATGGACCATTCTTCAACCCCTGGCGCTGCTGCTTATTTTCACGGTGCTGTTCGGAAGGCTGGCGCAAATGCCCTCCGAAGGCATCCCCTATCCGGTGTTTGCGCTCGCCGGGCTGCTTCCATGGCAGGCGTTCTCGAGAATCATGTCGGAGTCCAGCAACAGCCTGATCACGGATCAGCGGCTGATCAGCCGGGTCTATTTCCCGCGAATCATTGTTCCCCTGGCCAGCAGCCTCGTCATCGTGTTCGATCTGGCCATCAGCATGGTCCTGCTTTTTGCCATGATGCTTGTTTACGCCGTGACGATCGGAGCATCGGTGCTGTGGCTGCCGCTGCTGGCTTTGCTGATGCTGGTTGGTGGATTGGGTCTGGCATTCTGGCTGTCGGCGCTGAACGTCGAATACCGCGATGTGATCTACACGATCCCATTCCTCACGCAGGTGTGGTTCTTCCTGACGCCGGTGGTCTATCCGGCGTCGTTGGTGCCGGCGAAGTGGAGACTGATTTACGGCTTGAATCCAATGACGGGAGTCATCGAAGGCTTCCGCTGGTGCCTGCTGGGGATCGGCGAGCCGCCGGCGCCCGTTCTGGTCGTTTCCGCACTTGTATCCGCACTATTGTTCGTGACCGGCGTGGTCTGGTTCCGCAGTTGTGAAAGACGATTTGCCGATGCCATCGGCTCCGGGGGACGCTGAGGCTCCGTGAGCGAGTTTGCGATCACCGCAGAAGGTCTCAGCAAAAGGTACGCGCTCGGACAGCGGGAACCGTACAAAGCCTTACGAGACAAACTGGCCAATATCTTTTCAGGACGCCGCAACAAAAATGAAGACAAGTTCATCTGGGCGCTGAAGGATGTTTCTTTCACGATCCACGAGTCCGAAACCGTAGGGATCATTGGAAGAAACGGAGCGGGCAAAAGCACACTGCTGAAAATTCTCTCGCGCATTGCCGAGCCGACTTCCGGAGAGGCCAGAATCCGGGGCAGGGTCAACTCGCTGCTCGAAGTCGGAACCGGGTTTCATCCCGAGCTCACCGGACGGGAAAACATTTATTTGAATGGTTCCATACTCGGCATGACCCACCGGGAGATGAACCGGAAATTCGACGAAATCGTCGCTTTCGCCGACGTCGAAAAATTTATCGATACACAGGTGAAGTTTTACTCGAGCGGGATGTTCGTACGGCTCGCCTTCTCCGTTGCCGCGCATCTGGAACCGGAGATTCTGCTGGTCGATGAAGTGCTTGCTGTGGGC
>DASXLG010000259.1 GCA_036496425.1 Terriglobia bacterium
CTTGTGCCTCTTGTGCTTCTTGTGTTCCTTCCCCCTAGTTTTCCAGGTGTTGCAGCAGGTCGCGTTTGTGGCTTTTCAAATGGAGTTTGAGCCGGAGCGGGTCGAGGACAACGTCCGAATCGGAGTTCATCTTATGTTCAAGGTGACGCTTCAACACAGCGCGGCTTAAACGCTCCACAATCTGAATTACTCCAAAACGAAGTACTTTCTCCAGAACTCGCTTGCTCCGGCGCTGCTGAATTTCTTCATAACAGTCGCGGTGTTTCGCGGCTTCGAAATTCGGCAGCATGCGCCTGATGAAGGGATTCGCCTCAATGAAACCGTCGTAAACATTCTTGCCGTAGACCGGCTTCAACGCCGCCGCCTGCTGCGCTGTAAAGGCGTCGTGTTCGAACAGGGGCAGCGCTGCGTCGCTGATGACGTAATTCATGCAGAGCCTTTTTCGCAAGCCCTTCGCCTTTGCCCACAACACAGCAATCAAGAAGACGGCCCACAACTTTCCATCCTCGGCAATCATGAAGAGATCGATGTCTTCGGATGTACTCATGTTGCGGTGTGCCGTGGCGCCCGAGAATGCGATCATCCGAACAAATGGAAACGATGCCAGCGTACGCAGATGCGAAGAGACCTCCGCGATGGCGCGGTCACTCGTTTTTTCGCGCTGCGCGCGCAACGCCAGCAATTCCGCCCTGGGTTCATACTGCAGCTTCTCAACGGATGCCTGTAACGTAAGCTCATCCACGCTCAGTTCAAGCAGCCGTTCGCGGATTTCATCGCGGCGCAGGGGGTATTGGAACAGCTCGGCGTACCGGATTGCTTTATGGATTCCAGCCTCGAGTTCCCGGTTCGCCGGCGCGGGCGTCCGGCCCGGGTTCGATAGCGGCGCGCGATGGGCTTCACGGTATACATCGAGCGTCAATCGCGCCGTCTGTGCCCACGAGAATTCCGCAGCGCGGTTGATTCCGCGATTTGACAACTCCCGGCGAAACGCACCATCTTCCGCAACACGCGCCATCGCTTCTGTCATGTCCTGTGTGTCGCGCGGATCGACCAGCACCGCCGCCCCTTCACCGATTTCCTTCATGGACGAGTTGTTCGACGTGATAACGGGGGTGCCGCAGGCCATTGCTTCGACGATCGGCAGACCGAAGCCCTCCAATAACGACGGATAGACGAATGCCGTAGCGCCGCTGAACAAGGCCGGCAGGTCTTCGCGCGGTACATAGCCGAGAAACTTCACGCGGCCATCCAGGCCGAGCGAGCGGGCTCTCTGCTCGGCTTCTTCTCCGTGATACCAGCGGTTTCCGGCGATGACAAGCTGATGGTCTTTCTGGGGAATTCGCGCGAAAGCTTCGACCAGCCGGAGGAGATTCTTCCGCGGCTCGAGATTTCCCACATAGAGGAAATAGGGCGCGTCAGGCCGGACCGGGACGGGTTTGAATTCGGGTCCGGCCGCCAGCGGAGTAACCCGGATACGATCCTCCGGTATTGCGAGGTACCTCACGATCTGCCACTTCGAATATTCCGAGTTTGTGATGATCAGGCGGGCCTTGCGGGCAACGTGAGGAACCAGGCGTTTCGTGTAGAGCCGCTTTGCCAACGGATGCGCATCGCGCAACGTTTCCAGTCCCATGTCGTGGATGGTCACCACGTAAGGCCGCTCTTCGGCAATCGGCGCCAGGAAATTCGTGTAGTGGCAGATGTCCGGTTGGACTTTGTCCAGGACTCTCGGCAGGAGCGCGTGAAGATATACCGCGCGAATCGGGCAGTGGACGGAGTTGGTGAACTTCAGGTTGCCATTCGACGACGGGAAATGAAGATTCAACGGCAGATGCGAGAAAACGTGGAACTGGTCCTCGTGGTTCGCCGCCAGCATCGCCTTGAGCAATTCTTCGCAGTAATACCCGACACCGGATTTGCGTCCGTGCAGAACGGTGCCGTCAAAGGCAATTCTCATGCGGAAATGCGAAACCTTCTTTCGCGGGGGGTGGAGGGCCAGTCTACAACATTTTCCCTATAATAGGCCCCCATGTCTGATGGCGAGCCGCTTCTCCTTTGTCCTGAGTGCCGCCGGACGCTGCCCGTCCGTCCCCCATGCTCGTGCGGGTTCGTTTTGCGCGAATTCGAGGGGATTCTGAATTTCATGACGAAAGATCAGGAACGCGCGGTTCAGCCGTTCCTGGAGGCGTATGAAAGTGTTCGCGCCGATGAGCAATGGGGAGACGACGATCTCGACCTTCCGTGCCATCCGAAAAGACATCAGGACATTTGGGAAATCCGTCAAAGAACGTTTCGCGCGTTCGAAACGATCGCGACACGAGTGGAGCGGGGAATGGCCGTCGACGTCGGCGCCGGAAATTGCTGGATGACGCGCTATCTGGACCGTTGGGGTTTCGATGCGATCGCGGTCGACGTAAACACCAGTAAAATCGATGGCTTGGGTGCCGGCCAGAAGTTCATCGATGAAGGGGCGAGGTTTTTGCGGATCCGCTCGCCGCTGGACCGGTTGCCCTTTGCCTCCGGCAGGATTAGACTGGTCGCGATAAACGCGGCATTTCACTATGCCGCCGATTTCCGTGCCGCTCTCGCTGAATTCACGAGAGTGGTCCCCCCCGGCGGAATGATCATCATCATGGATACGCCTGTTTATGAAGACCCTGCGGAAGGAGAGCGCATGATTGCCGAGCGCGTCGAGGAATTTCAGCAGAAATATGGGATCGCGGAAACTCTATCGCGCCAGGCGCGATACTTGACGTTCGGCATGATTGCGGAATTGGCGGCTCAACAGAATCTCAAGGTCCGAGTCGAACCAGTGTGGCCCGGCTGGCGCCGTAAATATGAAGAAATTTATGCCAGGCTGTCGGGCAGGCGCATCGCGCAGTTTCCGTTGATCGTGTTCGAGAGTTAGCCGGGAAGGAAAAGATGGAAAAGAAAGTCATCCTGTTTTTCCCCTCCTATCGCAGCGTGGAGTGCGCTCCGCCGCTGGCGTTGCTTGCGCTGGCGCCGATTGCAGAACAGCGCGGCTTGAAAGTGGAGGTCGTCGACTCGACCACGCAGCCGGACTACTGTGAACGCATTGTCGGCCAGCTCAACGATGCCGTCTGCGTCGGGATATCCATCGTGACCGGCCCGATGATTGTCGAGGCGATCGAAGTCGCCAAAGCCATTAAGGCGGTCCGCCCGGATGTCCCTGTCATTCTCGGCGGCTGGCACCCCTCGACTCTCGCCGAACAGAGTCTGCGGGCGCCTTACATCGATGTGATAGTCCGCGGGCAGGGTGAATTGACGTTCGGCGAAATTCTGGACCGGCTTGTTTCCGGCCGGACTCTCGAAGGCGTCGAAGGCTGCTCTTACCGGGATAGTGAAGGCCAGGTCATTCATAATCCCGGGCGGCGGACGGTGAACATATCGGAGCTCCCGGCGAAGGCGTATCACCTGGTCGACATCGAGCCATACGCGAGACTTTCGGGAAGCCGATGGGTCTATTACGCGTCGAGTCACGGCTGCCCTTATGACTGTTCGTTTTGTTCGAATGCCAGCCTCTATGGCCGTGCCTGGAATGCGCTGCCCGCGGCGCGGGTGGTCGAAGAGCTGGTCGATGTGGTGCGGCGCTTTCGTCTGGATCTGGTCTCGATTGTGGACGACAACTTCCTGGTCGACCGGCAGCGCGGCATCGACATCGCCGCAGGTCTGATCGAGTCCGGCGTCAAGTTCAACTGGTGCATCCAGACAACTGCAAATTTTCTGATTCGATCCAGCGACGAAGAGTTGAAATTGATGCGGAAAGGCGGCTTGTGCCGCGTCTTCATCGGCGCTGAGTCCGGGTCCGACGATGTTCTGGCGTCGGTGAATAAGGTGCGCTTCCAAGGCACGAAAGTGCTCCATGAAGTCGCTGAAAAATGTCACCACGCCAATATCCGCTGCACGTTTTCACTCATCTTCGCACTGCCCGATGAAACGGATGCCGACCAACGCCAGACACTCGCCTTGATTCGCGACATCAAGTCGAAGTTTCCGAACACCGAATTTCACAGCAACATCTACACCCCATATCCAGGTGCTCCGAATTTCAAGCGGGCCCTGAGCCTGGGCCTGAGAGAGCCGCAATCGCTCGAGGAATGGGCCGAGTTCTATCCGAAGTTCCAGCGCCTGCCCTGGATCGACGAGAAGCGCCACCGGCAGATTCAACGCATGCGCGATTACATCCGGATTGGCTACGGCATGGATGGCGTGCGCCGCCGGTCTTCCCTGCGAAACGCCGCAAACCGCGTGCTGGGACCGCTCGCGCGGGCGCGCCTGGATGCGCATCGCTATAGCCTGCCGCTGGAGTTGTGGGCGTTGAAGGGCCTCAGCTTCGCGAAAAATGCGCTCGGGCTCCACAACGTCCGGACGCACATCGTGCAGTCGTGATCGTTCTCGTCCAACCCCGGAGCGCGAAGTGGAAACACCGCCTCCCGATATCGCTCCTGTCGCTGGGATCGCTTCTCGAAGACCGCTATCCCTATCAGATCGTGGACGGTAATTTCGAGCCGGACCTGGAGGCGAAGCTCGTCCGGACGATCCGCGAGAGCGGCGCGCGGTATCTCGGAGTCACCGTCATGCCCGGTCCGCAGCTGCTTCAGGCGATGCCGGTCACTCGCAACCTGAAAAAAATGTTTCCGCGGCTTCAGATTATCTGGGGGGGCTATTTCCCGTCTCTGCATACGAATGCGGTGTTGCAATCGGGGTTCGTGGATTTTGTCATCCGCGGCCAGGGCGAGCTGTCCTTTGTCGAACTGATCGACGCTCTCGAAAACGGCGCGGACGTGGGCGGTATTCCCGGTCTTTCGTTCCGGCGCGGCAGCGAGATCATCCACAATTCCAAACGGCCGGTCACGGACCCGAACACTCTGCCGCCGGTACCCTACCATCGCGTCGATGTGAAACGGTATATCGGCAAGACGTATCTGGGCTCGAGGACCATGAGCTACCACTCGAGTTTTGGATGCCCGTTTCTCTGCGGTTTTTGCGCCGTTGCCGCAATCTACAAGGGACGCTGGACGGGAAAGACGGCGCGTGATGTCGTCGCTGAAGTACTGATGTTCAAAGCGAAGTACGGCGTCAACGCGGTGGAATTCATTGATAATAACTTTTTCGTTGCCGAGAAAAGGACGCTCGAAATCGCGTCCGGGCTCATGGGGCACGGAATTGGATGGTGGGGCGAGGCCCGCCCCGACACGCTGATGCTGTATTCCGACGCGACTTGGCGAACGATGCGCGAATCCGGCTGCAAAATGATTTTCTTCGGCGCCGAGTCGAGCTCGGAGAACGTCCTCGAATTGATGGACAAAGGCGGCACCCAGACACCAGACACAGTGCTTGAGATCGCGGCGCGCGCGAAGGCTTTCGATATCATTCCGGAGTTTTCGTTTGTGCTGGGGACACCATCTGATGATGTCGATGGCCAGATCGATCGCGATATCCGCTACATCCGGCGCATCAAGGAAATCAATCCGAAGAGCGAAATCGTTATCTATGTGTTCTCGCCGGTTTTCTTCGACGATGCCGACCTTCTGCAGAAAGCCCGGGAGCACGGCTTCACATTTCCCGAGCAGCTGGAAGAATGGCTCGATCCGAAGTGGACGGCGTTCGATCTGCGGAAATATCCGCTGACGCCCTGGCTCAAGCCGCGGCACTTCGAGAAAATCTTCAATTTCGAGCGCGTTTTGAATGCGCGCTTCCCGACCGTTTCAGACATCAAACTGAAAACCTGGCAGACGGGCATTCTCAAAACCCTTGGCGGGTGGCGGTACAAAGCCGGTTTCTACAAAGCGCCGTGGGA
Organism: Terriglobia bacterium; assembly: GCA_036496425.1. Classification (NCBI taxonomy): domain Bacteria; kingdom Pseudomonadati; phylum Acidobacteriota; class Terriglobia; species Terriglobia bacterium. The sequence goes on from DASXLG010000259.1 coordinate 5,822, forward strand.
AATCCGTCTGGTGGCAAACCGGCTGTTCCGCTATCGCCAGCCGGAAATCGAAGGGTTCTGATTTGCGCGCCTTGCTGGATCCAATCAAGTTCAAGCTGCAGCAAAGGTCGCATCGTCTTCAGGTTCTGCCGATCATCATTGTCTATCTCAACAATGTCTGCGACAGCCGATGTGTGACCTGCTCGATCTGGAAGAACAATGAAGCGCTGAAGATTCCGGCCGAACGGCAGATGTCCGGCGAGCTCCTTGAGGAGTTGTATCAGAACCTCGGGAAATGGCATCCGAGGCAGATCCTGCTGTCCGGCGGAGAGCCGGCGCTTCATCCCTCGTTTGCGGAAGCCGTGCGCAAGTTTCGCGATATTGCCGGGAAGGTTTGCGTCATCAGCAACGGGCTGGCCCTGAGTTCGTGCGGTTCGCGCGCGCTGCAGGGCGTTTCGGAATTTTATATTTCGTTTGACGGCCATGACCGCGAGTCTTACCGCCGGATTCGCGGTGTCGACGGATTCGAGCGTCTGGCGTCCACTCTCGAAATCCTGAACACACTGCGCAGGCGCCCGAAGATCGTCGCCCGCTGCACCCTTCAGAAAGCCAATGTCCGACGGTTGCCGCAGCTGGTGGAGGCTGCTCGCGCCATGGGGTTCGATTGCATTTCGTTTCTTGGGGCCGACCTCGGCAGCCCGGCTTTCGCCAGGGACCTGCACGGTCCGGCGGATGCGGAGGCCATTCAGCCGGACGGCGAGGACTTGCTCGAAATGACGGATGCCCTTCGAGGGCTCGACTACAGCGATGGTTTCGTAGAGGGCGGTGTAGAGAGACTGAATCGGATTGCTCAATACTTTCGCGCTCTGAGGGGCGAGGGCGAGCTGCCGGCTGTGAGCTGCAATGCGCCGTGGATGTCGATGGTCATCGAAACGACGGGCAGGATGCGCGGATGTTTCTTCCAGCCCGTGATCGGCGATTTTCGAACCGTCAATGAAGAAGCGGCGTTGAGTTTCCGCCGCAACTTGAACGTAAGCACCGATGCCACATGCGAGCGCTGCGTCTGCAGCAGATCGCTGGGTGTGGCTGAGTTTTTGCGAATGTAGCACTAACTAATCAGCGAAATATCGATTGAGCGACATTCCCCGCCGTTCCAAGGCGGGGTGGCTGCGCGCATCAAAGATTCCAGAATCGCGTGCAGACGGGGCGGTTAGTAACTTCAAACAAGAAAGGAGCGCTTCGCGGTTCGTTAACAACCACCCCACCCTCGCGTTCTAACGATTTGATCGCTCGGGCACCCCTCCTTGAAAACGGAGGGGAATGTTACTCAATTTCACGTTTCAAGCCACGCCGTGAGATCGCGCTGCAGAAGCGATCCGAGACGCTGAATATCGTTCCTGTAGTACTCAACGAGAAGCCCGCGATCGGCCGCTTCCATCTTCAGCGACGCGCCGCGCCTGAAAAGCAGCCGGCGCAGGGCGAGTTGCAGGTTTTCGGGAATCGCCCGGCCAATCTGATGCGTCATATCCAGGCGCATCGCCAGGTGGTAAGCGAACGGAAATCTCGGCGCCTGCCGTTCAAGCTTCTTCCGCGATGTATCCGGACGAAACTCCGGATCCACACCCAGGAACTGGAAAATGTCGGCAAGCAGCCGTTGCGGCTGTTTCCAGTGCTCCTCGTACCAGTAGATGCGAATATTTTCTCTCGGGAAGCGTTCCAGATAGCGCTTCACCTGCTCCTCATACAAACCGATCTCGAGCAGCGGGTAATGGGCCGAAATCGTCCGGTCGCGATTCCTTAAGCACGCTTCGATGTGCTCGCGGAACGAGCAGTGAATGAGGCCCACGGCGGCCTGGTGCAGATATTGAGAAAAGGCGCGCTCCGCGGGATCGCGCAGCATGATGATGATTTTCGCGTCCGGGATCCGGGCCGCGATGTTTGCGGGCGCCGTCTCCGACCACAGATAGATCACGGATGCCTCGCCGAGGGCGATCTCGTCCCGGACTCCTCGAAAGAGTTCCAGATATTCCTGCCAGGTGGAGAACAGCCATCCGGGCGGCCGGTCCGCCTGTTCCCGCGATCTTAGCCCGATATATCTCCGATGTGTCTCCGAGAGATTATCGAGCCGGACCTCCGATGCGAAATAGCAGGGCTCCTTCACGGGGCTCATGTAAATCTGTGGATGCTGCCGAAGATAGTGATACAGCGAGGTTGTGCCGGCCTTGCCGGTCCCCGCGATAAAGAAATTCGGCGCCCGGCCGCCACCCATGAGCCGGATCATATATCACCTTGTTGCCGTTTCTGCGTCGAACCGGTAGACTGAGGCTCCACCCCCTTGGAGTTCGGATGACCGATATTCTGCTCGGCCACGCCTATTTTCTCAAATACGACATCATTGAGCGGCGTGTCATGAAACCGTATCCACCGCTTGGAATTCTGTACCTTTCGTCGTATTTGAAGCGTGCAGGCTTCGGAGTTGAAGTTTTCGATTCGACCTTCCGGGATTTTGAAGACTTTGCAGCCGTGGTTCGGCGCATAAAACCGCGCATTGTCGGGCTCTATGCAAACATCATTACCCGCGAGAACGTTTTTCGCCTGGCGGGGATTGCGAAAGCGAACGGTGTTGAATTTGTGGTCGTGGGCGGTCCCGACGCGTCGGAATGGTGCGAGCGATACTTCGCGAACGGCGTCGACGTCATCGGCACGAACGAAGGCGAGCAGACCCTCGAAGAACTGATTCCCTGGCTGCAGCAGAAGGGACTCGCCGGTCTTGAAAGCGTCCGCGGCATCATATTTCCGAAAAACGGCCGCGTCCATCGGACTCCGCCGCGGCCGGCCATCACGGATCTGGACTCCCTGCCGTGGCCCGACCGTGACGTCCTCAACATGGACGAATATTTCCATGCCTGGAAATCGCATCACGGCGAAAGCTCCGTTTCGTTGATTACCGCAAGGGGATGTCCCTTCCACTGCGCGTGGTGTTCGAGCGAAGTGTTCGGCCACACGCACCGTCAGCGGTCTCCGAAGGATGTTGTCGACGAGATGCTGATGCTGAAAGAGCGTTACAACCCGGACATCATGTGGATCTCCGACGACGTGCTCACGATCAACAAGAAATGGACACGGGAATTTGTTGCCGAAGTGAAAGCGCGCAACGCGCAGCATCCGTATGAGTGCCTGTCGCGCGTCGATCTGGTGGACCGCGAGGTGTTGAAGGGGCTGCGTGAAACAGGCTGTTTCCGGATCTGGTACGGCGCGGAGTCGGGGTCTCAGAAGATTCTCGACAGTATGCAGAAGGAAACCACCGTCTTTCAGGTGCGCCAGGCGGCGCGCATCACCCAGGAGCTGGGGATACAGGCGGGCTTTTTTATTCTGCTGGGATATCCGGACGAAACCACAAACGACATCCAGATGACGATCGATTTTCTGAAAGAAACGCGGCCGGATGTCGTCGGCACCTCGGTGGCATTCCCCATCAAGGGCACACAGTTTTATCAACGCGTCGAAAAACGGCTGATGCCCGACGAGAACTGGTCTTCGAGAAATCAGAACAAGCTGTTATTCAAAGGGAAATATCCCCGTCTTTATTACTGGTTCGCGGCCCGCTGGCTGGTGAAGGAAGTCAATGTCGACAAAATGTGGCGGATGAACAAGCGTCCATACGGAAGGATTGCTCTGGAATCCGCCAAGGCTTCGGTGGCCCGTCTCGGTGTTGCCGCCGTGGACGCCGCGTCCTTCTACCGTTCTCATGCCTGATTGGTTGTGGAGGCTGCTGCTTGCAGCCGTGATTGTTCAGATTCCATTTGAGGTTCGATTGAAGCTGCTCGGACTTTCGAATCTCCAGTGGACGTTTGCCGCGCTGGCACTTGCGTGCATCCCACTGTTGATTCGAAATCGTGATGCGTTGATTCGCGACCGCCTGGTCCAGGCGGCAGCGGTTTTCGTGACGATCCAGTGGATGGTGGCGCTCATGGCGCCGGAATTTCACGCCAATGCGATGAAGGGCGCAGTTCGGTTTACGGCTGGTCTGCTTCTTCTCGCGATCGTGCGCGCATCGGCTTCGGAGAAGCTCATCTCGAAGACGTGGGTTATCGCATCGGCGGCCGCAGCGCTATACGGGCTGGCGGAGTACGCCGGCTTCGGCCTTCCGCGGCTGTTCAGGATGGAAGAGTTTTACATCGGGCAGGTCCAGCGCTTGAGCGGATCATTCGAATATCCGAACACGGCTGCCGCCTACTTCACCATGTCGTTGCCGATCGTGTGGTGGAGTTCGTTTCGTCCTTATCTCCGGGTGGCTGCCGTCTTTCTGCTCTGGTGCGCGACGGTGCTGACGTTCTCCAAGGGCGCTCTGCTCGCCGTTCCGATCGTGCTGGTGTTTTCACTTCGGCGCCAATGGAAGGAAACGGTTGCGCTGCTGGCAGCCGGCGTT
>DASXLG010000260.1 GCA_036496425.1 Terriglobia bacterium
CTTGTGCCTCTTGTGCTTCTTGTGTTCCTTCCCCCTAACACCCCGCTCTGGTGCGTTCGCTACAGCCTCTGAGGAAAGTCATGAAGAAGATATATACATCCAGCGCCGGCGACCAGTTCCTGACGTAATACAGATCATGCCGGAGGCGCTCTTCGAGACTCGTTAAACCCCGCCAACCGTGGATCTGCGCATAGCCTGTAAGGCCGGGACGAACGATTTGCCGTACTTCGTATTCAGGATACTGCTGGCGGAATTCGCACGTAAATTCCGGCCGTTCCGGCCGTGGTCCGACAAAACTCATCTCGCCACGCAGAATATTCCACAATTGAGGCAATTCATCGAGACCCAGCCGGCGGAGATAGTAGCCGGCGCGAGTGCATCGCGGGTCGCGGGGAACCGACCAGATCGGACCGAGATCCCGTTCCGCAGCTTCCTGCATCGTGCGAAATTTGATAATCGTGAATAGCCTGCCGCCGAGTCCCACGCGCACCTGCCGGTAAAACACGGCGCCGCCGTCGGCCGCGCGGACGATCACAGCGATTACGACGAACAGCGGAGCCAGAACGACAAGCGCAACCGCCGCACCGATGCAATCGCCGGCACGCTTCAGGGCGCCGCCGGAACCGGTGACGGAGCTATGCTGGCTGAAGGTAGCTTCGGTCTCTGCCGGCTCGAATCCCGGACGGAGTTTCCAACCGGCGGGAAATGAAGTTTCGAATTTTGTTCTCAAATGTCTCACGAGAGAACGCCTCCACGTGATGCCGCACCCGCTCCGCAGGCCACGCCATCGAATCTGCGCGCAGAACGGCTCGCGCGATGTCATCCGCGTCCTGTTCCGCATATAGAATTCCGTTGATCCCGTCCCGGATGATTTCCGGAGAACCACCCGCTCCGTATGCGATGACAGGACAGCCGCAAGACTGAGCCTCGACTGAAACGATGCCGAAGTCCTCTCGCGCCGCAACAACCAGTCCTTTTGCCGTCTGATACAGCCGCCGCAGTTCGCCGTCGCTGACGCTTCCACGAATTTCGACGTTCCGTCCGGCAATCCGGCGCAGGCGTGCGAGTTCCGATCCATGTCCGGCGACAATCAGGCGGCGGCCCATCCGGTTGAAGGCTTCGACGATCAGGTCGAAACGCTTGTAGGGAACGAGCGCGCCTGCGGCCAGGTAAAAGCCGCCGCGCAACCCAGTCGTGGACGGGCGAAAGAATTGTGTATCGACAGGGGGATAAATCACGGCCGCGTCACGCCCGTAGTACGAACGAATGCGTTCGCGCACGAACTGGGAATTCGCGATGAACTCATGCACCCGGCCGGCGGCTTCGCAATCCCAGTGCTGCAATGAATCTCGAAGACAGCGCATCGCGAGCCGCCGCGCCGGACCGAAACGGTAATCGTCTTCGGCATCCCATACGTATCGCATCGGCGTATGGCAGTAGCTGATGTGCGGCGCTCGGCCCGGCCGGATTCCCTTAGCCACGGAATGGCTCGAGCTGACGATCAGATCGAACTCGCTCAAGTCGAAGGACTCGATTGCGGCGGGAAACAGCGGCAGGAAATTACGATAATGGCGGTAAACGCCGGGCATCCGATTCAACCAGGACGTCACAATGCGATGCGATTCGATGAATGCGGATACCTTTCCACGTTCATGCAGCAGCGTGTAAATCGTGGCGCCTGGAAATATGCCGAGCAGTCCTTCCAGGACTTTTTCGCCGCCGCGCATACCGTTTAACCAGTCGTGGATGATTGCGACTCGCATAGCAGTCGAGGCGGAATATAGCACCAAACCCACGCCGGCTCTGGCACGGAGACAATCTTATGACAACTTTGCACTTGAACCGGACCGGCAGCGGAGACAAGATGTCTTCCGTAGTTGTACTGCTCAAATCTCGAACACCCCCGCGAGAATTTTGGCGTCGAGTCGACTTGTAACGCGAAGCGCTAGCGCGATAGCGCGCAGCCGTTATGACGGTTTTGAAATTCAGGAGAACCGATGAAACGCGTAAGTCTGGTGGTGTTTTGGATCCTGTCGTTCGCAATCATTTCTTCCGCTCAAACGACGTTCTATTTCCCGCATATCGCGGACGGCATTATGGGTGGCACGGTCTGGAAGACCACAATCTTCCTGACCAATCCTGCAGCGTCAGGCGTGGCCAGCGGAACGATCACGCTGGCGCAGGACAATTCGACATCCGGTCTGGCCGGCTCGCCATTCAACATCACATTCTTCGACGAAACTGGCGCGGCAGTGAGCGCGCCGATTACGTTCTCCATTAGCGCAGGGCAGACGAAGAAGTACGTCTCGGCCGGCGCTACCCCTTATGGGGGAGGATTCGCGACGGTAAACACGACTGCTGGAATCGTAACCGGAACATCCATCTTCTCGGAATTTGCGAACGGCCAATTGATCGCAGAGGCCGGAGTCCCACAGGCGGCGGGCCTCCTGAAGCAGGCCATCTTCGTGGATACGCAGGGCGGGTACAACATCGGCGTGGCTTACGCGAATCCGGGAGGCGCTTCAGCGACCGTGACGCTTTCGCTTCTGGGATCCAATGCCGCGGTGGTTTCATCGACGGCTCAGACGCTGGGCCCCAGCAATCACTCCGCGATATTTACTTTTCAATTATTTCCTACAGCGCCCCAGCTCGCCGGCACGATGGAGATTTCAAGCACGGTTCCATTGGCGGCGATCGCTCTCCGGTTCGATCCCACGTTCTCGATTTTTTCAACATTGCCGCCGATATCGCTCTCATCTGTGCTCTATCCGGCATTCGGGTGGTTGGAGGAACGTCCATGGCTCGCGCCACTGACTTCAGTGGCGCGGCTGTTGGGCGTATTCCGGTTGCGCGTCTAGCCATCCGGATTTAGCATGACCGAATGAAACTGGTTCGCGATAATCACGATGTCCTCGTGATTATCGCAATCTTCGTAACCGGGCTCCTGTTGTTCGGAGCATCATTTAATCATCCGTTTCATTTTGATGACGTCCTGATCACGAATGACGCCAACGTCGTCAATGCCGGCCACTTTTTCCACTTTTTCAACCCGCTCCACCTGCGCCAGCTCACGTTCTTCACATTCTATTTGAATCATCTCGCAGGCGGCGGCAATCCCGGCGGCTACCACATGGTCAATGTGATCCTGCACATTGCCAACGCGATCCTCTTATACGTGTTGCTTTCCGCATTCTTCGAAAGATGGATTGCGACTGCGGCCGCCGCCATGTTTCTGATTCATCCGATCCAGACGGAGCCCGTGCTTTACATCTACCAACGGTCCATCCTTCTGGCCTGTTTCTTTTCGCTGCTCGCACTGATCGCGCTGTTCATGCAGCCGCGTAGCCGGCCATGGCTCGCGGCTGTGCTCTTTTTATGCGCATTTGAGAGCAAAGAAGCGGCTCTGGCAGTTCCCCTGGTGGTGGCGGGAATATGTGTCACGACCAACAGACGATACCGGATCGCGCTGGCGGCGGGAGTCCTCGTACTCGCCGTGGCGGCGCTGGGAGTCCTCGCGTACCGGAATGAACAGACCGTAGGCATCAAAGCGGCCGGACAGGTTGGACCCATTGCCTATTTCATGACGGAAACCCGCGTGTTTTACACCTATGTGAGACTCCTGTTCTTCCCTTATCCTCAGTCGCTCGAATATGAATTCGCCGGGAATGCCTCGTTCCTTCCGCTCCTCGGAATTTGCGCGTTGGCCGGCACAGCCTGGGTATTGTGGCGGCGAGAGAGTTGGCGCATACCTGCAGGTTGCATATTCACATTCCTGCTCTTTCTGGCTCCGACATCGAGCTTCATTCCCAGTCTCGACTTGGCCTTCGAGCATCGACTCTATCTGGCCATGCTTCCGTTTTCGCTCTTCGTCGCGTACCTCCTTTCAAAGGTTCCCGGACGATCCGCTATAACCGTAATCCTGCTTTGTGCGCTGGCGCTCCTGACGATCCGGCGGGAGACGGTCTGGGCGTCGAATGTCACGCTTTGGGAAGATACAGTTCGTCACGCACCCGGCAAGGCTCGGGCCTGGTTCAATCTCGGTGGCGCATATATGAATGTCGATCCGGAAAAAGCCCGGACCGCGTTTTTGAATGCGCTCGAACTGAGGCCTGATTTCGTCGAAGCCTGGTACGACCTGGGAATCATCGAACAGCAAAAAGGACACGCGGAGGCGGCAATTTCCTACTATCAACACGCGATCGAAATGGACCGTAGCTACTGGCAGGCATGGAATAATGCCGCAATCACGCTTCTGGGAATGGGAAACCGTGAAGCCGCGCTGCGAAATTTCGAGCAGACACTGGCTCTGAATCCGGACTGCTGGCCGGCGCAATACAATATCGGGGTTATCGACTTCATGAGCGCCCGTTATTCCGAGGCTGCCGCCAGGTTCAAAATCGCGCTCGACTGGAGTCCGGACTTCCGTGACGCCAGGTACGGCCTGGCGATGAGTTACGGCCGTCTCGGCGCAACCGGCGACGCCAACGAAGAGTGGAAGAAACTCGGCGTTAATGCTATAGAATCCCGCCATGCGCCCCAGGCACTCCTGACGCCGGCGGCGCCACGTTAGAAACACATTCGGAGAATGAGCATGAATTCAATGAACCACAGATGGTGGGCATGTTTGATCCTGGCTATGTTTGCCGCCAGCACCGCGCTGGCCCATCATTCGTTCGCTGTATACGATCACTCCAAAACCCTGAATCTGAAGGGAACGGTCACGAAGTGGCAATGGAGCAATCCGCACGCTTATCTCGACATCGACGTTCACGAAGGCGCAGCCGTGAAGCATTACATATTGGAAGGCACCAGCATCAACATGCTCCAACGGCTGGGATGGCGATCCAATATGATCAAGGCCGGCGATCAAGTGGGAGTGGTGTTCGCTCCGCTGTTGAATGGCCAGCCCGCAGGCCTTCTGCTTGAAATCACTCTACCAAACGGCGAGAAAAAAGATTTACCCGTCCCCGCTGCAAACTCGTTCAAACGGACGCCGGAGCCATAAGGGGGAAGCGATGCGAATTTTACGCGCTTGCAGTGTGGCCGCTTTCGCCTTCGTGTTAATGCAAGGCAACGCCGGAGCACAGCAACCGGCCGCGAATGTGCCGGATATCACCGGATCGTGGGAACGCGCACGGGATGCGTCCATTCCGGGGCAATCCCAACCGCCGCTGAAGCCGCAATATCTGAAGGAATATCAGGCCAAACTCCAGACCTTCCGGGAGGCGAATCAAAAAGGTCAGCCGATCGCCGACCACGTCGTGATGTGCCTTCCGGATGGGATGCCCGGCATGATGAGCGGGCCGTTTCCGATGGAAGTCCTGCAAAGTAAAGGGCAGGTGACCATCATTCAGGAGGCCTATACCCAGGTACGCCGGATACTGCTCGACCGCGAACAGAAACCGATCGACGATGTCGAACCCGGCTTCTATGGCCGTTCCGTCGGACACTGGGACGGTACCACTCTGAGCGCCGACACCGTCGGAATCAAGGAGAGCGTGCTCTATCAGAATGTGCCGCACTCGAAAGACGAACGCATCAGGGAGCGTATTTCGTTGACCGCCAACGGCCTGCTGCGGGACGACATCACGATCGAGGATCCCACCGTTCTTGAAAAGCCCTGGAGCTTCACCTTTGCCTACCGGCGGATGCAGGATTACCAACTGCTGGAATATATCTGCGAAGACAATCGTGAATACGCCGATGACAAAGGCGTCCAGCAGATCCGGATTGAGCCGAAACGGTAGGCGCGTTAATTGACTTTAGCTATGCGGCAGGGCTGGTGCATGCACTGCATCGTATTATTGTTGATTTCAAGAAAGAACATGGATGGGAGATTCGGTCCGCGGCTCCGGTCATTGCCCCAGGAACTGGCTGCGATCACCAGATTATCCAGCCCGTCGGCCCAAAGCGCGCGAATCTCAATGTCTTCGGGATCGTTGAATCCGGTCAACGCGGGAAGCGCCGCAGTGCTGACTAAATTGTAGGCGGTCCCTTCGAATGCATACAGGTCGACAGCGCCGGACTCACTTCCGCCAACCAGCAGGGGATTCCCTCTTCTCGCAATTCCTACAACCGTATTCGTTGGCCGGTCGATGAATTGGATGCCTTTCATCGTATTCGCATCGTATACGGTAATCCCCGAACCGCAACATCCCGGTACGGTCAGATAGATGAAGTTCAGCCAGGTATTAATGTTGACCTGGCCGACTGGAGGATTGGGAATCGAGCCGCTGAATTGCAAGGTGCCCGGGCTGAAGACGAGTGTAACTCCGGTCGAAGATTGCGTACCGTATGGTTTCATGGTGCTGACTTCAAGACCGAAGTCACCGCGGTTCAGCTCCGAAAGATAAATGTGGTCGTTCGATATAGCCATTGAGGCTTGTCCAGTGGCAACGTATAGCTTGTTATCGGCCAAGGCTACGCTTGCCAAGCCTTCCTGCGACAATGACATCGAACGCACCGCCTGGACCGGCCAGGTTTTTGAGAACACATAAAGATTGCCGTCGCGGCTTGAAACATAAACATTGTTACCATCTCCAGTCACCGCAGTCAGTGGCGATGGGAGATGAATAGTTTGAATCAGGGGAAAGCCTTCTTCGCGGTTTCTTTCCAGAATGAAGAGATCGCCCTGGTACGACGCGGCAAAAATTCTTTCGTTGTCCGCGTAAATGGACTGTCCTGTCAGAAAGGATCCTTGCAAATTTGAAGTTCCAATGAGGTTGAGTTGCGGAGACCAGGAACCTGTCACAAAGGACCCGTGCAAATTTGAAGTTCCTGCGGGGTCAAGTTGCGGAAGCCAGGAAAGTGTTGAGGCTTTATATTGCCTCACCAAAGGATTCGCGCAGAGCAGGAGAAGAAACATAGCAGCACTGATCCCGAAACCCTTCGTCATCTTTCTTACCCCATTTACTAAAGGCTTCCAGCGCTTTTTGACGTTCCATCCCCGACGATACTGCACTCACGCGACCAAAGATTGACGGCTGCGTGTAGCGATCGACACAAACCACTAACTGGTTTAGTTAGCAGCCTGATGCAGTTAACTGGTGTAGTTAGTGCCCTGATGAAGGGGTAGATTGGACCACTGCGCCGTGGACCAGGAATTCTTCTCTTGAGAACCAGTAGTTCTCCAGGTCCCTGATTCAGCCATTTTGGCGGACAACCAAGCGTCGGTTGCGTTGACGAAGTTCAGCCTCAAAGTTAAGGAGCATTTTTCATGGAATTCTTCCAGATATTGATGCCACGACAACCCACAAATCTCGCTGGAACCCTTCGATTCCGCGCTTCACGACAACGAGAGTCCGCTCACATGCGCAGACGCCTGGTGCTTGAGGTTGCGGCGAACCGGAAACGGCGGAGGTGGAGAGGCCGGAGTATTTCGGGATATCCCGGAAGTCCCTTTCGTTATGGCACTTGCTTTGGCCTCGACACGACCCATGCACATCTCCAAGTGCCGGCGGCATTCATGTGGAGCGTGGGCCACCGCAAGGAGTGGAAATGACAAACAGCTTTCAATTCTCGGCGGCCCTACGGGAACAGTCACAGGTCCGAAGGGCGAAAGCACGCTGGATTTTCTCGTCGACAGCGGGGCGACCTACAGCTTACTTCCTGTCGATGTCTGGCAGTCGATTGGTCTGACGCCGAAACGTATGGTGTAACGCTTCGCGATCTTTCATCTCGGACAGAGGCGCTTTTCTCAGATTCAGTGTGGGCGAGTGTGTGGACGATCGTGAGAAATTGGCCGGCAGGAACGTGAGGATGACAACGGCATATCGGATTGGATAGATATC
>DASXLG010000261.1 GCA_036496425.1 Terriglobia bacterium
GCCGCTCTCGATCCATATCTTCACGCCTTCGATTCCGATTCCGGTAAAGAAGTCTGGAGCACCGAATTGCCCGCAAGCGCCCAATCCACCCCGATGACTTATGAATCGAACGGGCGGCAGTACGTCGTCATTTGCGCCGGCGGCCACGGCAAAATGAAAAGCAAAATGGGCGACGCCGTCGTCGCGTTCGCCGTGCTGCCTTGAAATCCCACGAAACCGGATAGGAACTCCTTTTTCATTTTCGGAGAATAAATCTCGATTTCGGAAAGAGAATCTCGAAATAGGAGAAAGAATCCGGAGATAGGAACTCCTTTTTCGCTTTCGGAGAATGAATTTCGATTTCCGGAAAGAAAATCTGGAAATGAGAGAAAGAATCTCGAGATAGGAATTCCTTTTTCGTTTTCGGAGAAAGAATCTCGACTTGGGAGAGAAAATCTGGAAATGGGAGAAAGAATCTCAAGATAGGAATTCCTTTTTACGTTTTAGGAGAATGAATCTCGATTTCGGAAAGAAAATCTGGAAATGGGAGAAAGAATCTCAAGATGGGAATTCCTTTTTCATTTTCGGAGAAAGAATCTCGATTTGGGAAAGAAAATCTCCAGATCGGAACTTAAATCTGGAGATTGTGGGTCAGGTCCGGGAATTCTGTCAGTGTAACTATTCAGCTGTCAGTTAGCATTGTCGTGGGCGTCATCGAACTAAAACACTCGGCGGAAGATATCGGAGAGGGCGATGGCGAGTGCGGGGGTGGGGATCTGGACGACTTGGTTAAGCTCCCGAAGCTCACGGCGTTGCCATTCCTCGGGCTGAATTCTTTCAAAATCTTCGACCAGGACTTCTGTTTGGGAGATCAGAATGTAATGGAGCAGCGTCGGAATGGACTTATAGAGAGTGAACTTATCGCCTCGGTCGTACTCTTCCGTGGCATCCGGCAAAACGTCTACGAGAATTACCGGATTTGTTGCAGTAGCTGACCGGTCCGGTACAAGCTGAACATGACCACAGATCACGCTGATGTCGGGATACGTATAAAGGCCGGCGGGTGTCTGCACTCGCAGATCGCTTCCATACGCGCCACAATCAGTGTGCCGGAGAGCTGTGCGCCAGGACGAAAGAACATTCGCGACGATCTCATTGTGCGGCAGCGATGCGCCAGCCATTACCAATACCACGCCGTTCCGGGTAACACCAGTCAGTTGCGCATCTTCATGCATCGTGTTCGCTGGCTGTGGCGTGGAGTTTTGATTCGTCGTAGTCAGCGTGCTCGAATAAGATGGGATCGTCTTAATCCTCTTCTGAACCGCTGGGTTCCTGTCCCACGTGTTCTGCATCCTTATCCTGATGCCCGCTTCGCCGCTACACATCCAAAGTAAGAGCCGTATGCGTCGGTGCGCACGTACGGATCTGTGCGGGGGGCGCTGAGCAATTGGCGTCCCTACCGCGACAGTAAACCTGCGTAACAGAAATCGATGTCCAACTAACGGGATAGTCAAACGCCGGATTAAGAATTGAAGTCGATCGGGCCGCGAGCGTATCGTGGGCCATGCGATCCGGCAAACACCTGACTCTCGCTTTTCGCAGCTTGCGTTCCGGCGGCCGCTTTACGCTGGTTGCCCTCCTTTTGCTGGCCCTCGGCGTCGGTGCAACCACGGCTATGTTTTCCGTAGTCAATGGCGTCGTGTTGCGGCCCTTGGCGTTGCGAGATCCCGGCCAGTTAATGCTGATCGGCGAACGCACCCCACAGATGCCGCAGACCGCCGGGCTTGCCTGGTTCGACAATCTGGCCGCATTTTCGGCCTGGCAGCGCGAGGCGAATGATTTCACCGGGATGTCGTTGCTCATCTCCAGCCGGCTTCCTGTCATGGGCAGCAGCCAGCCGCTGCTCCTGCACGGCGTCAAAACCTCGACGAACCTTTTCAGTGTCCTGGACGTCCGTCCCGCTCTGGGCCGCACTTTTCAGCCAAGCGACGAGAGGGAGGGATACCTCCCGATCATCATTAGCGACGCACTTTGGCGCTCTGCGTTCAATTCCGATCCAGCGATCATTGGCCGCGATATCGGTATGCCGGGCTCGAACGCCACCGTGGTTGGCGTGCTGCCCGAGGGGTTCCACATACGCGGTCGCGAGTTCGGCCCTATGTTTGATGGATCGCCAGGGGAGTTTTTCCGCCCACTGCAGATCGGGCCGAATGATTTCCTGCACGCAGAAGTCTTCAGCGATTTCGAGTACCACGTGATCGGCCGCTTGAAACCGGGCGTGACGCGGACGGAGGCGCTGGCGCAGCTCAACGTCATTCAGGCTAATCTTGCGCACACCGCTCCGGAGAAGCTCTCGCTGTATGCCGACCTGATCACGATGCAGGACTTCGCCGTGGAGAGGACCCGGCAAGAGCTTTGGCTGTTACTTGGCGGTGCGGGCACGGTTTTACTTATCGTGTGCGTCAACCTTGGCGGATTGTGGATCAGCCGTCTGGCCGATCGTTCTCGCGAATGGGGGATCCGCGCCGCTCTCGGCGCCGCGCCCGGCGAACTCGCCCGCCAGGTTCTCTGTGAGGGCCTCATATTGGGCTTGATTGGCGGACTGCTGGGCGCCACCTGCGCCGCGGCCAGCCTGCACACCTTGTTGGCTGCTGCGCCGGCCAACTTGCCGCGTCTGAGCGAGATTCATATTGAATGGCGCGTTCTCGTCTTCGGTCTCGCGCTCTCCCTGGCCGCCGGTTTCCTGACCGGCCTTGTCCCGGCGCTGCGTCTTGGCCGTCTCGATCCTCAAACTGCGCTGCGCCTTGCTACCGCCACAGCGTCTTCCGGCTTCGAAAGCACACGCGGTCGTCAAGCACTGATCGCTTTGCAGGCGGCGCTCTCAACCCTCCTTCTCACGGCACTCGGTCTGTTGGGGCTGAGCTTCTACAAGCTGGTCTCCGAACCCATCGGCTTCGTCGCCCAACATGCGGTCCAGGTCGAAGTGAGCCTCATCAACTATTCCAATGACCAGCGTTTGGCAATTCTGCGCCAGCTTCCTGCGACAGCTCTCGCTTTGCCCGGAGTGTCGCAGGCCGGCTTCACGACGCAACTGCCGCTGACAGGTGAAAGAGAGTTGGATCGCTTCACGGTGCCGGGGAAGGTGTATACCGACGCGGGCGGACCGCAGATGACTGGTAGTGCGATCAGTCCGGGCTATCTGGGCGCCCTAGGCGTGCCCTTGCTCGCGGGTCGGGATTTGCGCGAAGCCGACCGCAACCAGAACGCGATCGTGATTTCTGCCGCCGCCGGCCGCGCCCTGTGGCCGGAAGATGCCGATGCGCGCGCGGCTGTGGGACGCATGATCGCGGAGGGCGACACTCGATTCAACATCGTCGGAGTCGCCGCCGATGTGCGCACCCGCCTGACGGAGCCCGCCCCGCCTGTGGTCTACGTGCCATACTGGGTCGCGAATCCTCCTTACAGCGGATCGCTGGTCGTGCGCAGTTCGCTGCCGGTTGGCTCGCTGACGGGGCCGTTGCGGCAAGCCATCGGAAAGCTGGCGCCGGTTGCCGCCATTTCGAATTTGCAGGCGTTGGATCAGCTCGAGGCCAACGCCGTCGCACCGCAGCGTTACCAGTTGACGCTGCTGCTCCTGTTTGCGGGCCTGGCGTTGTTTCTCGCTGCGCTGGCAGTTTATGCGCTGGTGGCGCAGAGCGTCGCGCGCCGGAGTAAAGAACTGGCCATCCGCATCAGCCTGGGAGCGGGCGCCGGCACAATCTGGAAAGCCGTGATGCGCCAGGCTCTGAGCCCGGTTGCCGCCGGCCTGGGCAGCGGGCTGACCACCGCGGTTTTGACCGGCCCGCTGCTGCGTTCGCTATTGTTTCACGTGAACCCCACGAACCCGGACGTGCTGGTGGCGGCCGTCGCTACAGTGGCCATCGCGTCCGTCTGCGCCTGTCTCGGCCCGGCTTATCGCGCCACTCGTACCGATCCACTGCGGGCGCTGCGCGCCGATTAACGAACCACTAGCCGATCTTGATGTGGTCCAGATCTTGAAGCACTTTCAAAGCTCCATGCAAAGGCGTTATGCGACACTTGGGCTAAAGGGAAGATGCTCTTATTCCGCCTGTCCTCAATGAACAGCGCAAACGTTGAGTTCCTGCGGGCATCGGCACGTGGTTTCTGGAAGCCCGGCCAAAAAAGTATTCCTTTAGAGTCTGCCTCATCCGGGGACTGAGTTCTGCGAGGCGATTTCTGGCAGTCCTGAGCAGTTTTATTGCCAAACTTTGCTTAATGCGCTTCAGTCACCCCGGAAACGCGCAAAAATTAGAAAAATCGTTCGGCTCTAAGCTGTAGATTTAATTAAACCTATCCCGTTCCGCAAATTTTATTTTCTCAATTTTAATTTCTGAGAGGTTTTACTAACCATAGGCGGCAATTAAAGCCAGCCTGTACGGTTCGACGACCTGAGCGGCATGGTCTGAATCGGCCGCAAATCTCGATAACAATTTTGATCTCAACGCAACGGAAACCGCGCGGTCACAGACCGCGCCTACAGGAGAAAAAAACATGAGCAATATGAATGAGGGCGATCTCATCGCCCATGTGAAGACTATCAACGGAGCGCTGCCGCTCCACGCGGCATTTTCGAACGCGCCGCTGAACATTACAGGCACTGGTATCGATCAAGCGTTTGTGGGATATACTGACCCGCGCTTTTCACTATCTTCGACAGTTGGAGGCCAGCCGGACGTGAGTACGGTTGCAGTCGAGCGCAAACGGCGTCGTTCATTCCGCGTGCCGGTCTTGAAGGCGAAGACCAAAGACGGCAGGCGGTACCAGAGGCCGCCGCACGTCGAGGCGCAAAACGCCGAGATGCTGAGGCTGTCCGAATCGGAGTGGGTGGCGCGGCGCGAAGGCCTCGAGAACGAGACCCTGGTGTTTCTGATTCTTCGGACGCATCGCGTGAATGACACCGTGTGCGGCGTACTCACCGAGGAACTTCGGGAGCGCCAGGATGCCCGGGTCCGCCGTTTCACGCAGCAACTCGATCCGGTCGACGAGGAAACCGTCCTTATGAACGTCGACACGCGGGTTATGCAGCTTCTATTCACCCCGACGCCGGGACGAAAGAGCGCATATCTTCAAGCCCGTTTCGCGAAAGAGGTCGGCGACCTGGCGATCGCGGAAATCAAGAAGCTCGGTAATACGCCGATGGGCAATATTGCCGACTTCGATGAGCGGACGGACGAGGATGTCAAAAAGCCCAAACGCCCGATCGAATTTGTTCCGGACGACGGTCCCGGGCCGAACGATTTCCTGCTCAAACTGGACGCCAGGAATACGCGCCATCAATTGCTCCGGATCGCCTGCGAGAACGTGCCCGACCGCCGGGCGCTGCGCGCGACGGTCCTGTATTTCGGGCATGACATTCCGATCACCTCGACCCGGCGCGGTCAAAAATGTCTGACCCGGATGTACCGGAAGCCGGCGCACGAAATCCGGTACTGGATCGACAGCACTCTCGCCCGCATGCGTGCGGCGCTCGGTGTTGAAACACCGGCCTCCAAACGCAAAAAGAAATAGCAAAAATAATCGAGTTGCCAAGGGTAGAAGGTTCGGCCGCCCTTCTTTAGCTATTTGAGTATAGCCCCTGTTTTTCCACGCGGCCGCGCGTGTCCATTAACCCTTAAGCGCGGGGGTATCCCCGCATTGGAGGTGACTTATGTCACAACAAAAAAAGACCACGATCAAGGCGGTGACGGGTTTCCGTAACATGACTCCCGAAGCCGTTTTCTCGAATGGAAGTGCTGTTTACACCGGTCTAAACGGGAACGCAAAGATTCCCGCTCCGCCGGCTCCGTTCGATCTGCCGACTTTGCTCGCAGCCAACCAGCGGTTGGCTGCGGCAAATGCGGCGGCTCTGGACGGTGGCGCCAAAGCCATCGCTCAGAGAAATCAAGAGAAGGAATTCGTTGTGAAGGTTCTGAACCAGCTCGCCGGGTATGTCACGGCGAATTGCGAGGACGACATCACGATCTTTCTTTCTTCCGGCTTCAAGGCCGCTTCTTTCACGAAGACCACATCACCCACGGCCTCCGAGTCGATTCGTTGGATGAAACTCGGACCGGGCATGGGGCAGATGCGGGTGAAGTTGGTCGCCTATCCGGGCGCCGACAGCTATGACTTGCGTTGGGCGCCGGTTCCGGCCGGCGGCGTTCCCACCGCATGGAATAGCCAGCCGGTCAGCAACACCCGTTCGGCGACCATCGTCTCCGGTCTGACGCCGGGCACTCTCTATGCGTTCCAGGTACGTGCGATCGTCAAGTCCGCTTACACGGACTATGGTGATTCGATCACGCAAATGGCCACGTAGCAGGGTGTAGTTTCGACAGCCCCGAAAGGCACAGAAGTTTGTGCCTTTTGGGGCTTTTTTTTGCCCTCAATCATCCAACGCGGTTCTCGCCCTCCGGAACACATCATCGAACATCGCAATCGTCAGCTTTCCGGTCTGCGTGTTCTGCTGGCTGGGGTGATAGGAACTGATGAGCGTGACTCCATCGGCCAGCTTGCACGCTAGCCCATGGCCGAAGGGCGGCAGTGGTACGGGGTTCTCCCAGCCCAATTCTTTTCGTGCGGTGAAGTAGCTCTTGAATCCGATCAATCCCAGGGTCACCACCGCGCGAACCTGCTTGAGCCGTTGGAGTTCATCTAATAAATAAGGACGGCAATTCTGGAATTCGGACGGCAGCGGTTTGTTGTCCGGTGGAGCGCAGTGAACCGCCGCGGTGATGTAGGAATCGATCAGCTTCAGGCCGTCGTTCCGATCGGTGGAGGTGGCCTGATTGGCAAACCCGAAATTGAAAAGAGCCCGGAACAGCCAATCGCCGGAGCGATCGCCGGTGAACACTCTGCCGGTACGGTTTCCGCCGTGAGCCGCCGGCGCAAGTCCGATGATGAGCAATCGGGCATTCACGCGGCCGAAACTGGGGACCGGCCGGCCCCAGTATTCCCAGTCCTGGAATCGGCGGACTCTGGTGCGCGCGACCTCTTCGCGATAGGCGACCAGGCGCGGACAGCGGCGGCAATCGATGATCTCGTTTTGGGCTGGTAACTTTGTCATTACAGTGGGGTATCGTAGTACACTTGGAGCCGCCGGAAGGCCTGAAATGAAGGCAGATCTATCGTTAGCTGAATTACTTGCGCTCGTGGAGATCGTTGACGAGCATGTCGACCGGAACTTTCCGGGGGTGGACCCGCCCCGCGTGCTGCGGGAGATCCAGCAGAAGCTGGACACCGTGATTGTCCGCCATCGAAAAGAGATCGACAGCGTTATAAAGTCCGCAAAAAAGACAAAGTCCGCCCGTAAAGGCTGAAACTTCCGGCCTCTAGAGTAAAATAACTTCAATGAATTCCATGGCTGTCCGGGTATTGCTTGTTTTACTGCTTGCCTGCGCCTCAGCCTACGGTGCACCCGAGACGCACGTCGTCATCATGCACACGAACGATTTGCGGGGCCATGTGCTGGCCGGACCCGACGCCGGTGGAAGCGCGAAGCTGGCAACCGTGGTTCACGAATCCAAACCGGATTTGCTGCTCGATGCCGGCGGCATGTTTTCCGGCACCCTGATTTCGGACACCTTCCAGGGGGCGCCGGTCATCGACGCCATGAACGCCATCGGCTATGACGCGGCAGCGGTCGGCGGCAATGATTTCGAT
The DNA here is from genome assembly GCA_036496425.1 of Terriglobia bacterium. Lineage (NCBI taxonomy): Bacteria > Pseudomonadati > Acidobacteriota > Terriglobia > Terriglobia bacterium. The sequence continues at coordinate 7,681 of DASXLG010000261.1, forward strand.
TTCGGCACCAATTTCCTGACCGCGCGCGCCCGCGAGGCCAATTTCCCATTGCTGTCCGCGAATGCGACGACGCCGATCGACGAGATTCAGGTCGCCGCGGTTTTCAATGCGCAGGGCGTGCATATTGCGGTTGTCGGTCTCACCAGTGAAGAGGTAACCCGTGCCGGACATCCGCAGAACGTCAAATACGTCGACGTTGCCGATAGTCTTCTTTCACTCGAAACCGTTTTGCCAAAGGTTCGCGATCGCGCGGACTGCATCATTCTGCTGACCAACGTCAGCAGTACCGAAGAACAGCGTATTGCGCGCGCATTTCCTGAAATCCGCGTGATCATCGGCGCGCACGAAGAATCCGAACTTCCGGTTCGTGTCGGGCAGACCACGATCGTCACTGCCGGAAAGTTCGGAAAGTACGCCGGCAAACTCGATCTGACATTCAATGATGGAAAGCTCAAAGCCGTTGAAAGCCGGCTGGTGCCGATCGAAAACGCAGAGCCGGATCCGGCCGTGACGAAGCTGCTCGAGCCGTTTGAAGCCAGGCTGAATGAAACATTGCAGCAGGTCGTCGGACATGCTGCGGGAGATCTGTCGCGCTCTACGGCGCAGGAATCGCACATCGGGAACCTCGTTGCGGACGCGGTGCGGGCCAAAACCGGAACTGCGATCGCATTGATCAATGCGGCGGATGCGCAGAAGGGAATCCGGAAGGGACCCATCACGAGCGGGATGTTGTTTGATGTCCTGCCGTCGGAAAATACCCTGGTGACGATGCGTCTCACCGGTGCGCAGATCAAGCATATTCTCGGCCGCAGCGTGATGAGCCTCAGCGGCGTTCGCGTCAAACTGGACGCCAGCAAGCCCGAAGGGAAGCGGCTGGTCTCGGTGCGGCTGGCAGACGGCACCCCTCTGCGCGACAAGGACTTCTATACCGTTACCACCAACGACTTCCTCTGGATGGGGGGCGACGGCTACACCGAGTTTGCCGAAGGTGTTGAGGTTGAGGATACCGGAATTCTGATGCGGGACGCCCTTGCGGAACATATCGCACATCTTGGGACGGTCTCGCCGCAACTGGACGGACGGATTCAGGTTTCCAGATGAGCTTGCTTCTGTCGGCGCTGCTGGTTTTTCAAGCCGCGTCCGCGACGACATCTTTCAACTGCGTCAGTATCTGGGATCGTCGTATCCCGCAGTCATCAATCTGCTCAATGCAAAGAACCAGATCCTCCTGAACAATACGCAACGGCTTGCTCCGGCGCAGGCGGCTCAGATCCGCGCCCACATGCAGGCTCCCCCGAAACTCTTTCCGATCAGCAGCCCATCCTCGGCGCCCACATCCAGAATATCGGCCAGGGATTGCTGACATTTCTTTTTGAAGATGATTTCATCGTGGAACGGGTGAATTTCGTTTTCTGCCCGGCGAATGCGCCGTCGCTGCCACGCGTTCTGGCACTGCAGGTATTGTTCGACGACAGCAGAGCCGTTGCCTCCACGCTGAGATTGTTTCAGGGCGTGTACCAGATGCCTGCGCCGATCAACCCTCCGCCGGACTTCAAACCGCAGCTGATGTATCCCCTGATTGCGAATCTTCCGGTGACGTTCTGGGATCTCGGAACGGTTGAGGCGGTGTATCAGCCCATCCCGGGCAAAGCGCTCATCCGCGGGCAATTCTGGTTGACGGCCAAGAATGTCGTGAGGGAGTGCGGTGATATTCCCCAGCTGCCCAACCCGTAAAGGGACCTATTGGAAATTCGAAATTGGAAGTTCGAGATTGGAAATCCGATTTCCGATTTCCAACTTCCAATTTCGAATTTCCAATAGGTCTCCTGTCGTTCCTTCCCCTCTTTCTATTTTGCTTTCCTGAGGTAGATATTTCCGTTGTGCGTCCGCAGGTCGAAGTCGGCGCCGCCTCCGTTAATTGAGCCGGTGATCGTCTTGTCGGCGGAGCCGGCCTGGCCCGTTTTCATTTGAACATCGAAGTCGGTATAGATGGCGCCATTGTCGGTGCGGAGTTTCAAGTCGGCCTTCGACGCAGCCGGCAAGGTGACGTCGACGGGGCCGTTCCACGAGGTAAATGACATGGGTTTGCCGGCGGCAATTTCGCGGAACGAGACAACGACTCGTCCGTTGTGAGAATCGGCGACAACAGAGCCGCTGGCGTTCACCACGTTTATGGCGCCGTTATGGTTGGTGGCTTCGATGTCGCCGTCGACACCGTCGACCGAGACCAGCGATCCGTTGTGCGATTCCAGCTTTAAGTCGGTTTTGACAGGGACCTCGATTTCAAGGTTGCCGTTCGCGAAATCGGTGTGGCCGCTGCTGATGGTAATGACATTGTTCGTATCGCTTTCGACGACGATGCCCCGGTTGGGCGAATCGATCCGATGCAGTCCACCGGCCTCGGGCGGCTCCGGCCGGGTGTTCAGGCCTCGTTTCGCCGCGATGGTAATGTCGCCGCCGCTGTGCGTCTTCACAGCGATGCTGCCGTTATGCCACTGGACTTTAAGCAGGCCCGGCCGTGAAGGATCGTTGAACTTCACCGTCATCCGTTCTTGAGCGTGTGCGGGCAACGCGGCCATGCTTGCGGCCAGAACCAGAATCGTACTCAGAATTCTTCTCATCGCGGTCTCCTGTTTACCTCAGTTGTTCCAGACCCTTTTCGGCTCGGTCACGCACCGCCGGATCGATGTTGTGATCCTGGGTGAGTTGCTGAAGAGAACCGACGGACTCTTTCTCTTTCAAATCGACGGCGAGGTCAATCAGTGCGATCTGCACCATTGGCGCCTCCTGACGTGTCATGGCGTCGACAATGCCGCGCCGCACAACCGGCTGATTGCCGAACTGCCGCAGTGCGTCCACCGTGGCGAGGCGGACATTGACGTTCGAATCGTGCATTAGTGTGTCCAGAAGCGCCTGCAGGACATCGGCGCCGGGTTCCTGCAATCGATAACTCCAGCCGACACCCTTTAAACGGTCGGTGGCCGATTGTTCCTGCATCAACGACAGCGCGACCATCTGCCGTGTTTGATGGAGTTCGCTTTGCAACTCTGCCAGTTCCGGATTCCGGGCCGGCGGCGTATGCATCCGATATCCGACTCCAATACCGATGACCAGCAAGGCCGCCGCGGCTGCAAACTCCAGAACAGGCCGCCGCCAGTTGTGGACAGGCCGCCGCAGTCCTTCCTCATATGCGGCGAGCATCACGTCGAACCGGGCTTGCAGTTCCGCCGTGGGCTCCGTGGCAGGAGCATTTTCAAGCTGCATCCAGAGCGATTTCAGTTCATCCAGTTCGGCGCGGCAGGCTGCGCACGAAGACAGGTGTTCAACGATCTCGAGGGGAGCCGGCGCTTCGACCCTGGCGATCACATAATCCGCAAACTGTTCACGGACTTCTTCACATTGCATGGTGGTTTCTCATTCGAAAGTTTGAAAAAAATATCCCGCAACTCTTTGATGGCGCGGAAGACGCGCACCTTTATTGTCGATACTTCGCAGCCGAGCATTTCCGCGATCTGTTCGTATTTCATGTCCTGGTAGCGGCTCAGGATGAGAACCTCCCGCTTTTCGGGCGCCAACTTCAGCAGTGCGCACTCCAGCAGGAATACCTGTTGTTCCTGCTCCAGGTCGTCGCCGGGCATTCCGAAGCGGCTTTGCGGTTCTGTGTCGCGGTCTTCGGCCGGGAGGGTCCCGGTATGATGCTTCCGGTAGTAATCAATCCTCGCGTTTCGCGCGATATGAAACATCCAGGCCTTGAAACGGCTTTCATCCCGAAACGTCCCGCGGTACTTCAAAATCCTGAAAAAGACATCCTGTACAAGGTCTTCTGCGGCCGCCCGGCTGCCGGTCAACTTTGCAAAAAAATCGAACAGCAAGCGGTGGTGCCGGTCGAAGAGGAAGGCCAGTTTGCCAACCTCGCCGTTTCTGACGGCCAGCATCAGGTTTTCGTCGGTCTCGTGCATTCAGATAGTTAAAACTCGATAGCTCTGAAAAGGTTACTCACACGAAAGGGGAAGGAACACAAGAAGCACAAGAGGCACAAGAAAAGCGCGGCTTTCTTGTGCTTCTTGTGCTTCTTGTGTTCCTTCCCTTCCTCTACCCGGACCGGATCTGGCCGGTTCAGTGATACAGTCACCACGAGATGGCCTCGGTGAACGCGCTCATTGAGAAGTTGTTGGAGTGTCCCCCTGCGAGCGTGTCCGAAGCGGGCGACCAGCTTCTCGATCAGCTGTCCAGCCGGCAACTCCAACGTGATCATTTCCTTAGCGACCCGCTTGCGCTTGTGGGGCCGCCTTATTTCGCATCGCGATACCTGGCCCAGGTCGCCTTGCGAGCCCTCCGTGGGGAATACGATACAACCGAAGAAGTGCTGGCGAGTCTCCATGCACTGATCGAACGAAATCCTCCGATCCTCGAACGCCGCCGCGATGCCGATACCGGCCGGGTGGTATTGCCGGAAGCGAAGGTTCTGGACCTGCGAAGCCCCAGGCAGGCCGAACCGGGCATCTGGGAGTCTTCGATAGACGCGCTTGTCACGTCCGGGCCCCTGCGTGATCAGGACATCCATATCCGGATCCGGTCGAATCAAAACCGCACGGCCTGCTTTCTGGTTCCTCATCTCTGGACTCATTGTTCGTTCGCCGCGTACAACCTGGTGCCCGGTGAAGGCAACGCATTCGATGCATGCCCGGAAACCTTCCTGGTCCTGGAGCCCATGCGCCAGGTGAACGCGACCACAATCGCACGCAGCCTGCACTGCACGAAGCCGCAATTCGATCAGATGCGCCGGGGAAAAGGCGATGTTACGGTTCAGACGCTCAAGGGGCAACTGGTGCATGCGCTTTTCGATCGCATGCTGGAAGGCGCGGCCGATCTCGAATCGGAATACCGCGCGGTCTTGCCGGGGTATCTCGTTCCTCTGGCATCTGTAACGGATGAGTTCTTCGATGAAAACATGTTTCGGGCGGATGTGCTGCGGCACACGTCCTCCCTGAAAGAGTTTATCGAGCGCAATCCGCACCTGCTCGAGCACACGCAAATCGAATTGAAACGATATTCGGCCACGATCGGCATCCAGGGACGCATCGACGCCGTGTTCCGGGAAGGGAACCGGCTGGATATCCTGGAACTGAAAACCGGCGCCCGCATCCGTCCGGAGGACCATGCTCAGCTCTTCATCTACAGGCTGCTGCTTTCGGATCTGATTCGCCGCTGGCAACGGAGCGATGGCCAGGACGTCGAGATCACCAGCCGCCTGCTGTCTTCGGTCGACGGAACGTTTGCGCCGCTGCGCGTGATGACGGACTTCTATCAGGTACTGGATGCGCGCAACAAGTTGATCGCGATGCAATACGCGCTGGGGCGGGCGGTTTCGCACGTGCCGCCGCGGTATGAAGGGTTCAAAGAGGAGGTCTGCTCGCCGTGCCCTTCATGGACGAGGAACCGCTGCAAAGACAATTCCAACGTTTTTGGGGACCGGCCGGCGTCGGCATCGACCGCCGAGTTGGAATACTTCCGGAAGTTTACGCGTCTCGTTCAGCGCGAGCGCTGGCTTGCCGATCAGGACGTTGCCGACCTGCTCGACGACAGCCGGCTGCAGTTCCGCGTCAGCAATTTCCGTACGATCTGCGGCGCCACGAGCGTTCCCGGCACCGAGCCGTTCACTTTTGAATTCGAACAGAATACTTCCGACCTGGAGGTCGGTGACAGTGTCCTGATTCATGCCGGCAGGATCTCCAGCACCGCCACATTTCACGGACACGTGCGCCACATCGACACGCGGCGGATGCGCGTCTCCATTCCGCTGAAGAATCTGAGCCCGAGCGTGTTCGAGGGGCAGGCGTGGATCGTCGACCGGTTTCCAAGCGATGTTACAGCGGAGGCCAGTCATACGGCGCTGTACGATTTTCTGGTGTCTCCCATGGACGGGAAAAAACAGGCGATTTTAGGTCACGGGCTTGAAGGATCGGCCGGCTTCAAGGCCGCCGGGTCTGTTCCATCGGTGGCGGATCTGGCAGCGCATTGCGAGGTGTTTCACCTGATCTGGGGTCCGCCCGGAACCGGCAAGACGAGAGTTATTCCGGAGATCGTGGAGCGCGTATCCGGGCCTGTTCTGCTCGGGGCTTTCACGAACACGGCTGTAGACAAGATGCTGATTGCCCTGCTGGCGCACGATCCTTCCGCGCGGTTCCTTCGCGTCGGCCGCTCATCGGATTCAGCGGAACTTGCGCGTAAGATTCAGGGCGATCCGGCGGATTTCTTCACGGAAGACCTCGCGCTGAAGTACGGTACGGTCACCGCAGTCAAGGCGGCGTTGAATCAGACGCGGATCGTCGCGGCGACGGCGCATCGCGCCTCGACGCTGCCCTATTTGCGCACGCGGGCTTTCGAAATGGCGATCGTCGATGAAGCCGGACAGCTCACGGAGCCCCTCACGCTCGGTTTGATTCTGCGCTCCAGGCGTTTTGTCCTGATCGGGGATGACCGTCAACTCCCGCCGGTCGTGCGGACACATGGCCTGGCGCACTCCATGTTCGAACGCCTCAAGCGCGAGACCGGCAATGTGACGATGCTCGAGACGCAATACCGCATGCATCCCCAGATCATGGAAGTATCGAACCGGCTTTTCTATGACGGCAGGTTGAAAGCCGGCGTGACTGAGAATGAACGGCAGCCCATCGATGGCGCCCCCGTCGTTTTCATTCCCGTCGAGTCCTCGCGTGATGGCCGTTCCAATCTCGACGAAGCCCGGGTTGTTGCCGATCTGGTCCGGTCCTATGTGCACGAACGCGGAGTTCGCCCCGATGCCATCGGAGTTGTGTCGCCTTTTCGAGCGCAGGTTGTGCTGATGCGGCAGATGCTGTCGGACACGGGCGTGACCGTCGACACTGTGGAACGATTCCAGGGCGGCGAACGCGACATCATGATCCTGTCCTTTGTCCGTTCCCGCGGCACGGGATTTGTCTTTGACGATCGCCGGCTGAATGTGGCGATCACCCGCGCCAGGCGCAAGCTGGTTATGGTTGCCCACCCCGAACTCTTCTCGAAGTCCAGGTACGAATGGATCTGCACCTTTACCGAAGCTCTCAAGACCGCTGGCACGATCTGAGATCGGTAGCGCGGGAACGGGGAGCCGTGCTCGCCGTGAATGCCGTCACTGTCGATGAACTGGTGCGGCGGATCACGCCGGATGTTGTCAGCATTACGGCTGCACAGCGGCTGGTCGCCATACGGGAAATAACGCGGGCTGAAGCCTGCGACTACAGCGCGCGTTATCTGTTTGATGCGATTGCCGAGTTGAAGAGTGCACGGCTCCGGCCTGCCGAACTGAGATCGGCCGAGGCCTCATTCCTGGCAGATACGCTGGATGAGTACGATCAGTTCCTTCGACGGGAGAACCTGTGCGATCCGCAAGACCGGCGCGCGCTGTCCGCCGCACGCGTCAGAGAAGGCGACGTGCCGTGGCTCCAGAGGTTCGAGCGCGTCGTTCTGCACACGCTTTATGACCTGTCGGAAGCCGAATTTCTTCTGATCCGCGCTTTGATTGAGTCTCTTCCGGATGGTGGAACCGTCGTGATGTTCAACACCACGGCGAACGTAAAGCCGACTCAATTTGCCGAATGGACCTGGCAGCGATTCATTCAAGATGAATCGCTGTCGGAGAAGACATTTCCCGATTTCTGTAAACGGTCTCATCCGGGCCGGCCGGTGCTCGAGAAACTTTTTGTCTTCGAGCCTCACGAACCGCTTCCGCCGGACGATTCTCTGCGCATCATCGAGGCCTCGGGCCGCTATGAGGAGATCGTCACGATCGGCCGTGAAGTTATAAGCCTGATGGAGCGCGGCGAAAGCCCGTCTGAGATCGCGATCGTGGTGCGCCATATCGATATCTACGGCGAGATGCTCGAGGACGTTTTGACGCGCTATAACATTCCACATGCGTTCGAAACCGGCGTACCCCTGCTGCGAATTCCGTTTATCAAATACTGGTTTTCGCTGCTCGAGCTGGCCGCGAGCGAACGGCCGCGCGAAGCGCTGGCTCGCGTGATGTCGAGCGCCTACTTCCGGCCGCGGCTGTCGGCGCAACCTCAAAAAACAGAGGTCGAAAGAGATTTGATGCGGATGGGATATATCGATCGGCATCACCTGCCGGCATCGGCTCTTGCGGCGCGCAAGAACTCGCCGCTGACGGTCGAATTACAGCGCCTCGAAGGTTTTCTTGACGGGTTGGAGCGCTCTACCGGAAGTTTCGCGGCTTTTCTGTCGCAGCTGCAGCCCGCCGCGCCTCTGATCGAACGGGACCGCCAGGCCTGGCGGGTTCTCGTCGAGGAACTGGAATCGGTTGCCGCGAGCGAAGGCACGTTCAGCGAATTTCGAAACATTGCGCTGGAAATCGCCGCTCTGCGGACCGTGGATCGGTCCGCCGCTGCCACTGCTCCAGGATTGCCGCGCGTTCGGATCATGAGCCCGCATTCGCTGGGGGCGCGCAGCTACCGATGGATTTTTGCGCCCGGCTTCGCCGACGGCGAGTTGCCAGGCAGATCTCCCGTGAATCCGCTGTTCAGCGAGGAAATCGTCGAATCGATCAATTCCCATATCCGGCCGCGGCGTCTCTTGACCGCGCGTGACCGGGCCCGGCGCGAACCGCTCTATCTCTTCATGATTCTGGATTCGGCAGCGCAAAGGGTCACCTTGACCTATCCGAACAGTACTCTGGAGGGAGAGCCGATCTATCCGTCGGTATACGTCCAGGAGATCGCACGGCATTTTGAGGTTTCGCCCGTCATGGCCTCGCCTGTAGCACTGCGCCACCCCCTTCCGAAGAGTGAGGGCGAATGGCGGGTTGCGGTCGCGGATCACTGGAGGAGGGGTTCGCTGACGGAAACAACCGCGCGAAAGCTGCTCGGCGACGGCCTGATCGATCGGGCTCAGCTGGAGGCGAAAGGCGCGGCGCGCGCTCACTTGGGACGCGGCGTGTTAAAGCTCGATGGAGTGTGGAATCCAAGCGAGCTGAATGCGCTGGACAGTTGTCCGTTCGTTTTTCTGTCGCGCTACCGGCTGAGGCTTCGCGTGATCGAGACTCCGGATTTCGAAGTACCCGCGCTGGAGATCGGAATTCTCGCGCATTCGATTTTGAAGGACTTTTATTCGCAGCCGGTGCCGGCCTCGACCGATGAAGCTCGCACGCTGATGAATACGGTCGCCGCCCGCCGGCTTGCTGGAGCGGATGTGAGCGGGCAGGGTCCGTATTCGGTCTTCGATCCTGCGTTGTGGAAGATTCGCCGCCGCCAGCTGGTCAGCGTTCTGA
>DASXLG010000262.1 GCA_036496425.1 Terriglobia bacterium
AAAGAGGCCCAGGTTCAGGCTACCGGCGCGGGCCGGGGAATGGAGCGTCGAACGGCCTGACCATGACACGATTTAAAGTCGGCGACATCGTTTCCATCGAAGGCCGGCGAGCGAGAGTGGTTTGGCTCAGTGAAAATGCGAACGAAATCGAGGCGATGGATGAATACATCGTCGAGTTCGAAGACAAACACCGTCAGTTTGTCATCAGCAGTAAACTAGAGCCCAAGCAGCCGCCACCCGTCCACAACCGAGAACACAATAGCAATCCCTGTAGCACCTAGGCATACCAGAGCGCCGATCAAATGATCCAGGCGTTCTGGCCGCATAGGATCCAGGAACTTTGAAGTGACGTAGCCCCCGGCAAAGCCGCCGAGGTGCGCCCAGTTGTCTACTCCCGGCATGATGAAGCCGAAGATGAAAAGCATCACGGCCCAGGATTTTGCCTGGTCGCCTACAGCGCTGCTGCCCGTGCGCCTTCCGTAGTGAACGAGCGCTGCAAGCAAGCCGAATAACGGCGCCGACGCTCCCACGGTGAACCCGGCGCCCCCGATCAGGGGAAGGTGAATGAAGGCCCCGGCCAGCGTGCTCGCCGTGAATCCGACGATGCCTGCGATCGTATAAATAATGATCATGCGGCTGGGCCCGTACATCTCGGACGTCGCCGGGGCGATCTGGCGCACCCACAACATGTTGAAGAAAATGTGGAGCAGCCCTGCGTGCAGCCACCCTGCCGTGAGGACCGTCCACCATCGTCCGTAGCCGAATACCGGCTGCGCGCCGCTGGCGCCGAAGACGAATAACGCCTTAAGGCTCGGCGAGAGGAAATTCAGGATGCCGCCCTCGTTGATGCCGCTCGGATCGGCGACGAGCATTAAAGCGTACAGCACGCCGCATGCTCCCATCACGAACGGAGTGAACCCGAGGTCTCTTCCCAGACGGTTCAACGCGGGAGCGAAACCCCACAATCCCGGATTCCACCTTCCGCACGTGAAGCATCGCTCGTCATTGACGCCGACGAGGTTGCCGCACGCCGGGCACACTACCGAACCCGCCTTCTGTCTCAACATCAGTTGATTATGACGTGGCCGAGGCTGCTTTTCGAGCGGCGAATGGAAATCTCAGCGTAAACACCGCGCCTTGTCCGGGGCCGGCACTCGCCGCTTCGATCGAACCATTGTGCAGTTCGACTAGATGGCGGACGATGGCGAGCCCGAGTCCAAGGCCGGAACGCATTTTGAAATTCGCTTCGCCGGACTGGCGGAAGCGATCGAAAATCGAGGGAAGCAGATCCGCCGGAATGCCGACGCCGGTGTCCGTCACACGGATTTCCACGTGATCTCCGCCGGATTGGGTGGATATCTCGATGCGCCCATCCGGCGGCGTGAACTTGACGGCGTTGGAAAGCAGGTGCCAGACGATCTGCTGCAAACGGTGCGGATCTCCGTCGATCGGCTGCGCGCTCTCCTGAAGATTTGTGATGATGTGAAGGCCCTTCGCATCCGCCGACGCCTGAACCGAGGCCACCGCGGCTTCGACCACCGGAACGATCTGCGTCGACTTCAGCACCAGGTGCAGCTTGCCGGCGACGATGCGCGACGCATCCAGCAGGTCTTCGACGATCTGCACCTGCACGTGGGCATGCCGCTCAATCATCTCGAGCGCGCGATCGAAGTTCGCCTGGCTGAGTGTCGCCGTACGCAATAAATGAATGCAGCCCAGAATCGGCGTCAGGGGAGTGCGCAATTCATGCGACACCATCGCGACGAATTCATCCTTCAGCCGGTTGGCTTCCTGCGCCTCTCTATACAGCTTGGCATTATCGATCGCGACACCGGCGGCATTGGCCAGGCCGTGCATCAAGCCGAGACTCGCATCGTCGAATGAAGCTTTCGAGTCTGCCGAAAAGAAGGCGATGGCGCCAATCGTCCGCCCTCGCGCGATGATCGGCATTCCGAAATATGCCGAGGCGCGGCGGCCGCCGGAAAACTTCAATTCTTCGGATTTGAGACCGAGTGTCTGGATAAGCTCAGGAGTGACCGGACTGAACCTCTCACATTCGCCGGTTCGAAGAATATGGCCCGGGCCGGCGGAAGCGTGCAGATCCAAAGGATACAGCGCATCTACCGGATGGCCGCTCCCTCCAGATTCCGCACCGCTGGCAATCGCCAGCCGGCGAACGGTATGTTCGTTATCGAACGTAAACACAGCGCAGCCGTCGGCCAGTTCGGCCGAAGCCAGGCGGGCCAGATTATCGACCGTTGTGGGCAGATCCGCGGAGGTAGCTAGAACAGAGATCGTATTCGAGAGAAAGAGTTCGGCATCCATGACCGCAGGCCTATTCGACACTGTGGGCATCGCTGTGTCAAGTTATACTGCCGCGCAAGGTGATGAACATTCTGTGCTTCGATATCGCTTCCGGCGGGATCACGGCTGCGATCCTGGATTCTCAACTCCACGTCACGCGTTCCACCGAGACGCCGTGGGCTGCTGTAGGCAAGGTCTATGACCGCGCAACCCTTCCGGTTCCGTCGATCATCGAACAATTCAAAGCCTCGATCACTCAACTCCAGCTGACACCTGCGGATCACATCGGCGCGATCTGCATCGATAGCTTCATGCACAACTGCGTTCTGTTGGACGCCGAAGATGAGCCTCTCACTCCGCTCTTCACATGGCTCGATCAACGGGGCGCTGACGGAGTCGAATTGATTCGATCAGAACTGGGCGATCGTTTTCATCAGACCACGGGCTGCCGCTTTCACCCGATGTTTCCGGTGTTCAAACTGGCATCGATGCGTCTGGAAAAAGCTCCGGCTTTGCAGGCGGCAAAGCGAATCGTCTCGATCAAGGCGCTGTTGATGCACAAACTCACCGGTGTCTGGCTTGAAGATCACGGCATCGCGTCCGCATCCGGTTTGTTCAACATCCTCAAGCGGCGCTGGTCTGAAGAAATTCTGGATCTTCTTGGATTGAATGCTGGGTATCTGCCGGAGGTCGCAAGCCGGAACCAAATTGCCGGCGGCATTACGGGCTCGGCGGCGGCAGAGTTCGGCCTGCCGCCGGAGACGCCCGTGGTCAATGGAACGGGCGACGGTTTCGCCGCGAACGTTGGCTCCGCTTGTGAATCACTGGACAAGCTCAGCGTGACTCTCGGGACATCGGCTGTCGTGCGGCAGACGCTCGCGCAGCCGGCGCTTGTTGCGGGCGCAGGAACGTTCTGTTACATGGCCGATGAGAATGCGTATCTGCTCGGTTGCGCCGGAAGCAATGGTGGAAACGTTCTGGATTGGGGCCGGAATATCCTGGGCGCCACCGATCAAAGGGTTGGAACAGATCTTCCGATATTCATTCCGTTGTTGCATGGTGAGCGATCGCCGGAGTGGGATCCGGATCTGACCGGATCGTGGCATGGCCTGAAGGCCAGTCACACTGCCGCGGATCTTTCCCGCTCGATTCTGGAAGGCGTGATTTTCAATCTCGCGCATTTTCTCGAGATCGTGCAAACCGCATCTGCAACGCGCGCGGCCGACCTTGTTCTTTCCGGCAACGGCTTTCTCGATCCGCTTGCGGCTCCGCTTCTGGCCGCTATTCCCGGCACACCAGTCTGGATGCCCGAACAACCCGGCTTCCTGACCATTCGTGGCGCCGCCATCTGCGCGCTTCGCGCGCTTGGCGAACCGGTTCCCGAACTCCGGCTGCGGCGCATCCCACCTCTCGACGACGCAAAAATCCTGCAGCGGTACGCCGAATACCGGCGGTTTCGTGGTACTCTCCCCCGCGAAAAGTAACGGCGGGCGGGTTTTGACATTCCCCTCCGTTTTCAAGGAGGGGTGCCCGAGGCATCAAATCGTTAGAAGCCGCAGGGCGGGGTGTTTAATAACGAACCGCGTAGCGCACCTTATTTTGTTTGTAATTACCAACCACCCCGGCTGCGCCGCTAAGGAAGGGGCCATCTTAGTAATGGCGCAGCCACCCCTCCTTGGAAAGGAGGGGAATGTTGCTCAATCAACTCCGCCCCGAATGTTCTCACCATGCAAGAGCGGCAGGACCACAGGATCTTCTGGATCGTCGTATTCGCTTTACTGCTATTGAGCCGGATACCGGCCATGGCATCCTACCTCTCGATCGATAACGTCAACCTCGCCCTGTCCCTCGAAAAGTTCGATCCGCGAATCGATCAGCCTCAACCGCCCGGCTATCCGTTCTTCGTTCTGTCCGGCCGGATCGTCAATTTTTTTGTACGCGATGCGGGCCACACTTTCACCGTAATCTCCCTCCTGGTCTGCGCGCTTTGCCTGCCCGCTGCGTTTGCACTGGGCAAGCGGATGTTCTCGAACTGGGCGGGCGCGGCTGCCGTCCTCCTCTTGCTGGTCAATCCGGTGTTCTGGCACTCGACTCTGGACGGGCCGCTGCGTCCGTACCTCGCGCTGTTTTCGCTGTTGACGGCCTACTGCTGCTGGCGCTGCTGGAACGGCGAGAAGCGATTTGCGCTATGGGGAGCCGTCGCGCTTGGTATCGGCAGCGGCTTCCGGCCCGACCTCGGCGCGTTTTTATTTCCGTTGTGGGCGATCTCTTCCTGGGCCGGTACAAAGTCCTGTAAAATCCTGTTTCAAGCGGCGGCCGTGCTGGCCGCCCTCGTGGCCGTGTGGGCCGGAGCCCTGGTTTTTGCGATGGGAGGCGTGCAGTCCTTCATCCACGTCATGCTGGATTACACCGTAGACCAGTCGCGGCCCGAATCGATCGTATTCGGTTCTTCAATCCTGTCCTGGCTGAAGCAGGTGAACCGGCTCGTTATCTGGAACGGCCTCGCGGTTGTGACCTGGATCTGGGCGATTCCGTTTTACTTCCGCAATCGGGATCGCCTCCGGTTGAACAGTCCGCAAGCCGCGTTCTTTTTAGTCTGGCTGGTGCCCGGACTCATCGTGCAGGCGCTCATCCATGTCGGGGCGCCCGGACACACGCTGGCTTCCGTCGCCGCGCTCTGCGTTCTCGGTGGCTATGTCCTCTCGCTGGCGCGCAGCAGAGACGTTCTATTGAGCGGAGCGCTGATTTTGAACGTCATGCTCTTTCTGGATTTCTTTCCGCTGCCTGAAGCAATTTCCAGCACGCAAAAACAGGCGCCTTCGCTCAAAAATGCGGCGCTGTTCGGAGCGTATGAATCGTCGATTGGCATGGTTCGCACGCTCGATGACGTGGCGGGCAGCAGTCTGAAGGAGCTTCGGGAATTGACGCCGGCGGACCGGCCTTCGATGATCGTAACCACCGATGCCAACGGCGAGCAGTGGTTCCTGCACTGGCAGATCGCAAGATACTACCTGCCGGACCGCGACCTGTGGGTCCTCTACAACGGCGGCGCAAAAAACCGCGCGGAACGCATACGCCGGGATCAGACGCTCGAGAAGAGGGAAGAGGGTGCGCCGGTGAAGGTTCCGGTATTTCGTGAGGGGCGGATTCTGTGGCTGATCGAGCCGCAAAGCGCGATCTACAGACAGCTGGCTTCGACACAGAAACTGAACGGCGGCAGGTACGTCTTCTACACGGATATCACGGCCGATTCTCCGCCGATACGAATCGATGATTTTGAAATCGTGCCTGCCGGCATCCAATAATCATGGAATTCAATGACGTTCGCCTGCAGTACGAGTCCTTGCATGAAGAGATCGACGGCGCGATCCGGGAGGTTCTGAACGGCGGGCGCTATATATTGGGTCCGGCCGCGGCCGCGTTTGAGCAGGCGTTCGCGCGCTATTGCCGGGCGGAAGACGGGATTGCCGTCGGCTCGGGCACGGACGCGCTGGCAATCGCACTGCGCGCCTTCGGCGTCCGGCCGGGCGACGAAGTCATCGTCCCCGCCGTGAGCGCCGCCGCGACCGCCATGGCGGTGACACAGATCGGCGGGAGGCCGGTCTTCGCCGATATCTCCGCCGAAGATTTCAATATCGATCCTTCATCATGCTTCGAGCGGAAAACCACCCGGACCAAGGCCGTCGTGCCGGTACACCTCTATGGAATGCCGGCGCGGCTCCAGGAACTCTCCCATCTTGGCCTGCCTGTGCTGGAAGATGCGGCGCAGGCTCACGGCAGCAATGCGAGCTGGGGCCGCTGCGGCTCGTTCGGGCTGGCCGCGGCCTTCAGTTTCTACCCGACGAAAAACCTCGGGACTTACGGCGACGGTGGAATGATCGTGACCTCCGATGCTAAGGTGGCGAACGAGTGCCGGCTGCTCCGCAATTACGGACAGCAGGAGAATTATTCATCCGAGATCCTCGGACAGAACAGCCGTCTGGATGAACTTCATGCCGCGATTCTGCGCGTGAAGCTTCGCAAGTTGGAGGACTGGAACAATCGCCGCCGCGCGGTGGCGGCGAAGTATCGCGCGGCGCTCGCGGGCCTGCCGCTGGCGATGCAGGCCGAAACCGGTTCGAGCAACTGCCATCTGTTCGTCGTCACGACGGCGAGCCGGGACAAGCTGCGCGCGCACCTTGCGGAATTGAAGATTCCCACACTGGTGCACTATCCGATTCCGCTGCACCGCCAGAAAGCCTTCGCGGAGTTCAATCCCGCGCATTGTCCCAATGCGGATCTGCTGTGCTCGCGCGTCCTGAGCCTGCCGATGCACGCCTTCCTCACCGAGGGCGAAATCGAGCGAGTGATCGAAGGCGTCCGCGGCTTCTTTGGATAGTGGATTAGAACCAGTACCGGTCCCACTCCCGCTCAAGCAGGTGGCTGGCGATCTGCGACTTTTCGCTTTTGCGGCAGGCACGAATATCGATGCTGGGCAGTGATGGAAGCCCATCAAAAAACGCGTTGGCTTCACCAGTAAGGTTTTTGTGCCATCGGCGTTTCCGGCGCGGTAGCAGCCGGGATGAGCGCAGCCAGTCCATGATTCGATCCTTCATATCGGATATCATTTCCCGCTCTTCTACACCAGGTTGTAAGAACTGTTAAAGCAAAAAATGTTCGAAGAAATTGCAGAGCCACTCCCCTGCTGAGTCTGCAGCGAACTCAGCAGGAGAGTTTACGGCCTTCATTGAAACAATGAACAAACCTGCAATGATGCAATGATGCAATCAGGCCCCCTTCGCCTTCTCCTCCTCCTTCCTCGCCTCCGCCAGCAGCGCCCGCGCGGCGGCGCGGTTCGCGGCCTTGACGCGTGGCCACGCGGCCAGCGCCACCGTGAACGCAAGCACGGAGCCGGTGGCTTTCCAGATGCTCTGCATCAGGGGCTCTCCGAACAGGAACGGCTCGACCGCCGGCAACAGGGACAGCACCATCACGCCGAAGAACCCCAACTGAAAGAGCTTGAACGTCGAATAATTCGCGTTCGTCGGGGCGTCCGGCCCTGCCGCCACGTTTCCCCGCATCCGCCGCAGCGTCTTCGCCTTGAGCGAGGTGAACAGCGTCAAGAGGTTATCCCGGCAGCACAGATCGTCCACCTGAGACAGCTTCCATGTTCCAAAACAGAACAGCGGCAGGAAGCCGCGCAGAAAATCCGGGAAGTAGCCGTGTTTGTCGGTGACGTTCTGTACCACCAGACCATCGACGGTGACCAGCCAGAGGAAATTCAGCCAGCGCGTCTTCCGATAGAGCTTCTGTGCCGAAATCTTCTCCTGTTCGGGCTCACCGGTTCGCGCCGGTGCGGGTTTCGGCCGCAGCACCATCCGGAGCGTGGCAATCAGAGGCATCGCGACCAGCAGGCCACGATACAGGACCTGAACCGGCAGGACCAGCGACCGCAATGCGACAACCGCCAGGCCTTGTGACGCGATCACGAACAGCCCGGCCGTCGCGGCGTCCGCCGCCGAATCGAGGAAGTACTGGGTTTCCGGCAGCGCCTCCTCCTGATGCGTGAAGGCATCGCGGAACGACAACGCGATCAGGGCCGCGCCCAGGGCATACAGGCCGGCCTGGGGCGGCGCGAACGCGAAACAGATCACCGTGACAGCGGCCTGCGCCAGCGCCGCATAATGATTGAAGGAGGGCGCGAATTTCTTGAGATAGCTCGAGGCCAGCGTGTCCGCAGCGTGCGCGGCGAACTGCAATGCCGTCGTGTCCTGCTTTTTCAGAGCCCCCAGGCTTTTCGCCCTCAACTGCGGATCGCGGGGATGAACCCTGTCGACGACCATTCGAATGGTTTCTTTGGCAATTGTTTTCATGCAAGATCTCCCAGAAGACCGGCCACGACTCGCGACGTCTCCTTCGCGTAAGCCAGTGCGCGCTCTCCAATGATGGTGATGTTGTAATAGAAGTTGCTTTCGCCGCCGGCCTCCGTTGCTGCGGTCTCCCAGGACTCAATCAGGTGTTTCTCTTCCAGCCGGGACAGCGATCTCAGCACAGCGCCGAGATAGACCTGCCGCCCCGCCATTTCGCTGACCTCGTCGACCAGCTTTGCTGCATCGGCGCGGCCGTGACCGACGTAGATGGCCGCGAGCGTCATCTGGTCGAAATCGCCGACCGGCTCGACCTGGTCATCGGGAATGATGCGGCCCTCCTGTTCGAGGAGCTGCATCGCATACTGCACGGTTTTCTCGACGATGGCCTCCTCGTCGATTGCGGGCAGATCGTCGATGGGTTCACGCTGGATGGCCCAGGCCGCGAAAAAGTCGGCGAGTGTATTGCGAAACGTTGGGCATCGTTCCTGCCATTTCCTCAAGACCTCATACGTGGGTTCGGACTCCTCCATCATTAAGTCCGCTAAAACATCATCGAAGGTTGTGTATTCAGTCATTACCTGCCTCCTTTCTTGCGTTCAGCTGTTGTGGCGCGCGCCTGGATCATTTCCGGCTCATTCTCGAGAGCTTCGCGCATCGCTTTCATGGCGCCATCGAGCCATCGGTGCATCTGCGCTTCGGAGACGGCGAAATGACGCATGAGGCTCGGCTGGTCGCGATCCCTGGAGGTGACCGGCCAACCGTAGCCCCAGCGCAGGACCGCCGCCTTCAGATGCCGGCGGTCCGGAACCGCCCGGCAGGCGATGCGCAGGAGTTGATGCCGCCGATTGCGGTCGCGGAGGATGAGGAAAAACCCCTCGGGTCCCGGGCCGTTCCCAGGAAGCATTTCGAGCGGCCGTTCCATCTCGTCGCCATCGTCGTCGTATTCCGCTGCGAGATCGCGTCGCAAGCCGCCCAGGGGAGAGCGCAAGTGGACGCGAAGTGCATCCAGGGCTTCACCTTCGACGGCTCGCCGGAAGTGGACTTCCAGCAGCTCGCATTTGCGCGAAGGTTTGGGTTTCACGATCATCTCCATGACGTGAGCTCCCACACGTGCGGTCAGGTCGGCGGCGTCAAGCTCCGGCAAACCTCGAATCGTTTGATGGATCACTCGGATGGCGCCTCTGGAGAGGTTTTGGAACAGCCGCTCGTAGAAGACGCGGCCGCTCCGATCGGTGGTACGGATGAAGTACGTCTGCGTTTCCGACGGCATGCGATCCGCCTCCGCGATGCGTATGGATTCGGGCACGCTCTGGTAGTACGCGATGGACTCGAGTATGGGGTCCGGATGGGTGTACCGTGTTCCATCGGCCTTCAAGGATTCGAGGGGCCTGATTTTGGCGCGATGGTCGGTTGGGGGTTCGTTCGCCATAGCTTTCAATCTCCTTGTGGAATTTCTGTCCTTCTGCCTAATAGAGGGATCGAGAAGCGTGAAAAGTACAAAATATTTTTAGAGGTCCTCGAGGCGGCTCTCAATCGAGACTCCGAGGTGTTCTGCAACGAGCTGGGTTGTAGATGTGGCTGCCCCTAAACATCAGGCGGACCTGATGTTTAAGGGCGTCCAGGCCATCCTGGGGCGAGGCGCAAATCAGATCACAACGGCGCCTCCACTTTGATTAGTAACGGATCCAGTGGCTGCCCGGTGCTCGCTTCATACGCGGCCACGGCACGTTGGACGATGCCGGCCAGCGTGCTGGCGGTATCACCGGGCTCGAGCTGGGTTTGTGCCAGCGCGATCGCCACTTCGATCAACTGCAGAATCAGGTTTTGATTCATTTTTTCACCTCCTTTCCCGACTCGCCTAGAGCCTGGATGGCATTGGTCAAATCCGTCAGATTCTTCGTCAGCTGTTGAAAGTACTCGTCCGGCGGGGTATTGGTGGCCAGCGCGCCGCGATAAGCAAGCCACGATGCGCGGGCCACGTTATACGAAGCGATGAGCGTTCCGAGCGCGTCCTTCTCTGGGGGAGAGAGCGAATCCGAACGCGCCTGGTCGATCACGCTTTCCGCAATGTACAGGGTGTCGTATGCGGCGGAATCGGCCGCGCTCAGCGCGCCTGGCCGGACGGTGTAGCGCGCCACGCATGCCGTGGCCGGCCAGACCATGGGCACCAGGAGCACGAGTGGAAGAAGCTTCGATACCGGAAGCCGGCTGCCGGGCGAAGCGCAAGCGCGATAGCGCGCAGCCGTAGAAAACGCGGTGGTAAGGTTTCCCGCGATCGAGTGAACAAAGCGGTAGAGCCAGCGATACCCCGGCGCATCGTCCGGGGCCGGCTCCGGCATCGAAGAAACCGCGGCGGAGAAGATCCAGTAAATCGCCACGGCGAAGCCAAACTGATGTTGTGTCAGAAATCGAATCATGGGTTTTGTCCTTTGTAGTCGCGGGCTTTATGCCCGCGTGTCGTTGTGAATTTTGGGAACTGCGGGCGGTCATAGACCGCCCCTACAGTGGGATCACCTGCTGAACGCCAGCCCGCACAAGACGTAAACGACGAGAACCGCCGCTTCGAGCCTCCGGAACCGGTCCGTCAGCTTCCGCATCTCGACGAGTTCGCCTTCGATGCGGCCCAGCGCGCGCAGGATTTCCTCATACGCATCCATGTGTCACCTCCTTTCTATTGATGGCTGCGCCCTATCTTGAGGCTGCGCGCTATCGCGCTTGCGCTTCGCGTCGGGCTTGCACTCGCAGCCGCTCGTGATGAGTTGTTGTTGGAAAAAGTGCGGAGCGGCCCGATGAAGCAAGACCGCCCCGCCTGAGTGAGGAGATTCCCGGTTACGTTACGTCGAACGTGACCGAGTCGCTCCAGTCCGTGTACGCGTTGTCCTTCGTCAGCGCACGCACCTGAAATGCATAGGTGGTGAGCGGCGTCAGACCCGAGAGCAGCACGGGCGACCGTACCAGACCGACAGGTTGCTCGGTCCAGGTTGCCGGCGCCGCGCCATTCACGATGGGCGCGAAACGGATGGTGTAGCTCAACGCGTCCTTCAGCGAGCGCAGCCAGATGCTGACTTGCCCGCTGTTGGAGCCGTGGCCGATTTTGCGGATCTTTTCCGACAAAGGCTGGGGTTTCGCCTTCGTCGTTGAAGCAGGCTGGAAGCCGCTCGTCTGGAAGATCGACATATCACCTTTCGATGCGCCTTCCACGTAGCGGCCAACCAGTCGCACCATCTCCACGACGGTTGCGCGTTGTTTGTTTTTTTCGGCAATGACCTTCTTACTTCCATCGGCCGCTTGCGCGACGAGTGTCACGAAAGCGTCGACGTTGGTCTTCAGGGCCGCCAGATCGACCGGTGCCGCGGGGTAGTTCGCGTTGCCGGTCATGGCCGTCTGGACCGCGGTTGCACGTATAATCACATCCGCGTCCGAAACGTTGCCGAAGCCATCCAATGGCTTGATGAGCTTGAGATTGTTAGCGTTAGACATTCTTGTCCTCCTTTCTTAGAGTGGTTGTTGTTGAGATCGCTTCAGGCTCTCAGTTGCGAGCCATACTACATACAACGATGGGACCCTCAAAAAGCTCTCATCAGAAATGCACCATTTCCGGGCACTAAACCGCCGACTGGCAGAAAGCAAACAAGTTAGAG
>DASXLG010000263.1 GCA_036496425.1 Terriglobia bacterium
CGAAATAGAGGACGCGCTCGAGCTCACGAAGCGACATGTCGAGGAGGTGGCCGATGCGGCTGGGCAATCCCTTGAAGAACCAGACGTGCGAGCACGGGCTGGCCAGCTCGATGTGACCGAGGCGTTCGCGCCGGACTTTTGAAAGCGTTACTTCGACACCGCACTTGTCGCAGATGACTCCGCGGTGTTTCATGCGCTTGTATTTTCCGCAGAGGCATTCCCAGTCCGTCACAGGACCAAAGATGCGGGCGCAGAACAACCCGTCTTTTTCCGGCTTGAATGTCCGGTAGTTGATGGTTTCCGGCTTGGTTACTTCGCCATGAGACCACGAGCGAATCTTTTCTGGAGAAGCCAGACTGATCCGGATGCTGTCAAAATCGGCGATGGACGCCGCCCGGTCGTAAGGATTCGATCTAATCAATTTAATTACCTCCTGACTGGAGGACCCTGAACGCGGGCTGAAGCCCGCAACTACATGCCTGGCGGAACATGCGCCGCTCGATGTAGCCGCGGCTCCAGCCCGCGTCAGAATCTCTACACAGTCGGTTTCCGCTTCATAAGTTCGACATCAAGGCAGAGGCTCTGCAGCTCACGGATCAAGACGTTGAAGGACTCCGGAACGCCCGGCTCCATCGCAGCTTCACCCTTCACGATCGCCTCATAAATCTTGGTTCGTCCGTACACGTCGTCGGACTTGGCTGTCAGCAGTTCCTGCAGGATGTGCGCGGCGCCGTACGCCTCGAGCGCCCACACCTCCATCTCTCCGAATCGCTGCCCACCGAACTGCGCCTTGCCTCCGAGAGGCTGCTGCGTAATGAGCGAGTAAGGCCCGATGGATCGTGCGTGGATCTTGTCGTCCACGAGGTGCGACAGCTTCAACATGTAGATGTAACCGACGGTCACTTCCTGTTCGAATGGGATACCCGTCATGCCATCGTAAAGACGAGTCTTGCCGGCTTTCGGCAGGTTCGCCTTTTCGAGCATGTTCTTGATTTCGGCTTCGGTGGCGCCGTCGAATACCGGCGTTGCGAACCACATGCCGAGCGCATGGGCCGCCCAGCCGAGGTGCGTCTCGAGAATCTGACCGACATTCATTCGTGAAGGCACTCCGAGAGGATTCAAAACAATTTCGACCGGTGTTCCATCGGGCAGGTACGGCATGTCTTCTTCAGGAAGAATCCTGGCAATGACGCCTTTGTTGCCATGGCGGCCCGCCATCTTGTCACCGACCGACAACTTGCGCTTCATGGCGACGTAGACCTTGACCAGCTTGATCACGCCCGGAGGCAATTCGTCGCCGCGCCGCAGCTTCGAAATCCGCTCCTCGTGGATCTTGCGCAGAACGTCGATCTGGCGCGTCGTCATTTCTTCGATTTCCTGGATCTGGTCGTGCGGAGTAGCGCCATCTTTGAACTTCAGTTTCAGCAGTTCGCGCAATGAGAGGTTCTCAATGACTTCGCTCGTCATCTCGGTTCCCTTTGCGACGATCTTGCGGCCTGTGCGTTCGTGGACCAGCTCGTTCGAAACGGCTTTGCCTTCCAGGAGCGCAACCAGTCTCTTGTTGCGCTCATCCGTAAGAATGCGGATCTCGTCACGCAGGTTCTTTTCCAGACGTGAGATCTCCATGTTCTCGATCAGCTTGGCGCGTTCGTCTTTTTCGGCGCCCTTGCGGGAGAAGATCTTGACGTCGACGACGATGCCTTCGATTCCCGGCGGACAGATCAGCGAAGCATCGCGGACATCGCCGGCTTTTTCGCCGAAGATGGCGCGAAGGAGTTTTTCTTCGGGCGTCAGCTGCGTCTCGCCTTTGGGAGTGACCTTTCCGACCAGCACATCGCCCGGCTTGACGTAGGCGCCGATCCGTATGATGCCGGCCTCGTCGAGATCCTTCAGGAAAGACTCGCTGACGTTCGGAATATCGCGCGTGATTTCTTCCGGACCGAGTTTGGTATCGCGCGCCTCAATCTCGAACTCTTCGATGTGGATCGAGGTGTAATAGTCATCCTTCACCAGACGTTCGGAGACCAGGATCGCGTCTTCAAAGTTGTAGCCGCGCCACGGCATGAACGCGACCAGGACATTGCGCCCGAGAGCGAGTTCGCCTTTTTCAGTGCACGGCCCGTCTGCGAGCACCTGCCCTTTCATGACGCGATCACCCTTGCGGACGATCGGTTTCTGGTTGATGCAGGTGTTCTGGTTCGATCGCTTGAATTTGGTCAGCGTGTAGATGTCGGCGCCGACTTCCCGCGAAAAGTGTCCATCTTCGGCCGACTCCACGCGCACGATAATCCGTTCAGAATCGATGGAGTCCACGGTGCCGGTGCGGCGGCAGATGATCACCGCGCCCGAATCCCGGGCGGTAATTTCTTCCATGCCGGTGCCGACGAGCGGAGCCGCCGTACGAAGCAACGGAACAGCCTGGCGTTGCATGTTCGATCCCATCAGGGCGCGGTTGGCGTCGTCGTTTTCGAGGAACGGGATCAAAGATGCGGCGACCGACACCAGCTGTTTCGGTGAAACGTCGACATAATCCACTTCGTTGCGATGTTTCAACACGAAGTTGCCGGCCTGGCGGACATTCACCAGTTCGTGCGTCAGCTTGCCGTTCTTGTCCATTTCTTCATTGGCCTGGGCGATGAGGTATTTGTCCTCCTCCCACGCCGACAGATAGAAGGAATACGGTATGAAGTCCGCGCGCTTCTTCTTGCGCGACTTCAGATCTTCGTTTTCCTCCTCGACACCCTCGCGTTCGACGTGCTCCGTGACTTTGAACTTCGAATCTCCGGAGCTGACGATGGTGACGTAATCGACAACGCGGCCGTTCTTCACTTTCCGGTACGGACTTTCGATAAAGCCGTATTCGTTGATGCGGGCATAGCAGCTCAGCGACGAGATCAATCCGATGTTCGGACCTTCCGGCGTTTCGATCGGGCAGATGCGTCCATAGTGCGTCGGATGGACGTCGCGCACTTCGAATCCGGCGCGCTCGCGGGAGAGACCGCCCGGGCCAAGAGCGGACAAACGCCGCTTGTGGGTGATTTCGGAGAGTGGGTTGGTCTGGTCCATGAACTGGGATAACTGGGACGACCCGAAAAACTCGCGCACTGCGGCGATGACCGGCTTGGCATTGATCAGATCATGCGGCATGGCCGTGACCATTTCCTGGTACACCGACATCTTTTCCTTGATCGCGCGTTCCATGCGCACAAGACCGATGCGGAACTGGTTCTCGAGCAGTTCACCCACTGCGCGGACACGACGGTTGCCGAGATGATCGATGTCGTCGACCTGGCCGATATTCTTGCGCAGCTTCAAAAGATAGGTAATGACAGCGTAGAAATCCGCCGGCTCCAGAATGCGTTTCTCGAGAGGAGTTGTCAGGTCCAGCTTGATGTTGAACTTCAGGCGGCCGACTTTCGAAAAGTCGTACTTCCGTGAATCGAAGAACATGCCTTCGAAAAGGGCGGTCGCGGTTTCGAGCGTCGGCGGATCACCGGGACGCAGCTTGCGGTAAATTTCGATCAACGCTTCCTGTGTCGTTTTGATGGTGTCCTTGCGGAGCGTCAAGCTGAGGACAACTCCAATGTCGTCGCGTTCCGGGAAAAACACCGGAAGCTCCGGGACACCCGCATCGATGATCTGCCGGATGGAGTTTTGCGTCAGCTCATTGTTGGTTTCGACAATGACTTCGCCGGTGCTCGTATCCACGATATCGCCGACGGCAAAAGCGTTTTCCAGGTCTTCCGGGTTGACTTCAAAGCGTTCAACCTTTGCCTGCTTGATGTGGCCCAGCACCGACTTCGTGATTTTCTTGCCGGCGTGAACCAGAACTTCTTTTGTCTTCGGATTAGTGATGTCCTTCGAGACTTTCAGGCCTTCGATGTTGTCGGATACATTCCAGAAAATCTTCTTGCCTTCAATCGTCAGACGGTCGGTTTTGTAGAACGCCCGGATGATTTCCTCATCGCTCTTCAATCCGAGCGCGCGAAGAAAGATGGTCGCAAGGAACTTGCGCTTGCGATCGATACGGACGTAAAGGATGTTTTTCGCGGTCTCGTACTCGAACTCGACCCACGACCCGCGGTAAGGAATGATCTTGCCGAGGAAATAACTTTTGCTCGGAGTGGATTCGAAAAAGACGCCCGGGCTGCGGTGCAACTGGCTGACGATGACGCGTTCGGTGCCGTTGATGATGAACGTGCCGTTCTCGGTCATCAGGGGAATTTCACCAAAGTAAACTTCCTGCTCCTTGATGTCCCGAATTGTCTTTGCTCCGGTATCCGGATCCTTGTCGAAAATGGTCAGACGAATGATGACCTTCAGCGGCGCGGCATAGGTCATGCCTCGTTCCTGGCATTCGGCGACGTCGTATTTGAGGTTGAGCTGAACCGGGTCACCGCACTTGTTGCAGAAGGTGACCTGGTTCTTATTCGTCGTGCCGCACTTGGGGCACATGACCGTCGGTTCGGATTGGAACGGATTCGTGGCGATGGTCGCGCCGCAGGATTTGCAGGTGCTGCGCAGGTGGTGCAGACCTTTCAGATTTCCGCACTTGCACTCCCAGTTGCCGATCGAGTAACTGATGAACTCGAGCGTCGAGACGCCGCGGAAATCTGAGATCGGGAAGACGGAGTTGAACACGGCCTGCAACCCGGTGTCTTCGCGTTCCTCGGGAAGCATGTTCATCTGGAGGAACCGTTCGTAGGAGTTTTTCTGTACCTCGATGAGATTCGGGATCTGGATGGCCGTCCGGATCTTGGAGAAATTCGTCCTCTCTCGTGAGGTGGTTTTGGTTTCCGCCATTTCGTTAATTGCTCCTAAAGAAATTACCTAAATGCAAATGGGCCGACCCGCGGGCGGACTACGCCCTTCAGGTCAGCACGTGATTTCCGAGAGGCAAATTCGGGGACAGACACCGAATTCTGCAATTCAAGAATTCGGTGTCTGTCCCCGAATTTGCCTCTACTTGATTTCGACAGTCGCGCCGGCTTCCGTAAATTTCTTCTTGATAGATTCAGCTTCGTCTTTGTTTACGCCCTCTTTAACGGCCTTGGGTGCGGCTTCGACCAGATCCTTGGCTTCCTTCAATCCAAGACTGGTGATTTCACGGACAACTTTGATTACGCCGATCTTATTGCCGCCAACCGCAGTGAGAACAACACTGAATTCGGTCTTTTCTTCGGCAGGCGCCGCCGCAGCGCCGCCACCGCCGGCCGCAGGCGCGGCGGCAACCGCGGCCGCAGCCGCGCTGACGCCGAACGCTTCCTCGATACCTTTGACCAGCTCAGACGCTTCGAGCAGCGACAATCCCTTGATTTCTTCGATGATGTTTTGAACCTTCGACATTTCTATCTCCTAATAACAGGAATTATTCGTGAAACTTATTCTGCTCGACCGCCTGCTTCATAACGACAGCCAGATTACGAGCAACACCGTTCAGCGCTACCGCGAGGCGCTGCGCCGGTGAGTTGATTAAAAAAAGCACTTTTGCGATGAGTTCCTCTTTTGAAGGCAGCGCAGCGATGCTGGCGATGTCGCCGAGGTTGATGACACGGCCTTCGACCATTCCGGCCTTGAAGACAAACAGCGGATTGGTCTTTGCATAAGCCGAGAGCGCCTTTGCCAGGGAGACAGGGTCTCCGGCGTTGTACGCGATTGCAGTCGATCCATCAAAAGACCTGGATACGCCTTCGGCCGCCGTTCCTTCGGCCGCCTTTTTTGCCAGAGTATTCTTGACGACGCGATAGCTGCTTTTGGTCTCGCGGATCTTCTGGCGCAACTCGGTGTCCTGCAACACGGTCATGCCCTGAAACTGCGCGACAAACAGATTTTTCGCCTGCTGCAGGTCCTTCTTGAGAGCCTCTAGTTCTTCCTTTTTGTTGCCTTTGGATTTCATGGATTCCCCTGCCTACTTTGCGTCCAGCGCGACCAGATCCAGATCCACGCCCGGGCTCATTGTGGACGCGATCGTGATGCGTTTAACGTATTTCCCCTTCAGAGCCGCGGGACGCGCCTTGATCACCGAATCGATCAACATCTGAGCGTTTTCACTCAGTTGATCTTTGGTGAATTCGATTTTGCCGACCGGCGCGTGGATGATACCGGTCTTGTCGACACGAAACTCCACCTTACCGGCCTTGACTTCTTTGATGGCTTTCGCGACGTCCGTGGTTACCGTGCCGATTTTGGGATTCGGCATCAGCCCGCGCGGACCAAGAACCTTACCGAGCCGGCCCACACCGCGCATCATGTCGGGCGTGGCGATGCAGGCGTCAAAATCGACCCAGCCGCCCGCGATCTTTTCGACGATATCGTCGCCGCCGACAATCTCGGCGCCCGCCTGTTCGGCCTCTTTAATCTTGTCGCCGGATGCAATGACGCAGACCTTCTTGGATTTACCCAGACCATGAGGAAGCACGACGGTACCGCGCACCATCTGATCGGCATGCTTTGGATCGACACCAAGACGCATGTGCACTTCAACGGTCTCATTGAACTTCGCGTAATGGACTTTCTTGAGGACGCCCATCGCATCCTCGACACTGTAGGGCCGCTCCTCGATCTCTTTCTTCGCCGCTTCGTATTTCTTCCCTGCTTTTGCCATAAGTTAAACGACCTCAATACCCATGCTTCGCGCAGTTCCCCTCACCGTCTGAATGGCGGCATCCAGGCTTGCCGCATTCAGGTCCGGCATTTTGAGGCGCGCGATGTCTTCGACCTGCTTCTTCGTAACGGTACCTACTTTGCTCTTGTTAGGTTCCCCCGATCCTTTCGCAATATTCGCAGCCCGCTTGAGCAGGATCGAAGCCGGGGGCGTCTTCGTAATAAAACTGTAGGAGCGATCTGAGTAGATCGTCACGACGACCGGAATGATCAAACCTTCCTGGTCTTTCGCCGACGTTTTCGCGTTGAACGCTTTGCAGAAATCCATGATGTTCACGCCGTGCTGGCCGAGAGCCGGACCGACCGGCGGAGCCGGCGTCGCCTTGCCGGCGGGAATCTGCAGTTTCACCTGTCCGATGACCTTCTTTGCCATTACGTTTTCTCCACTTGAAGGAAGTCGAGCTCCACCGGAGTCGACCGGCCGAAGATCGTGACCATGACCTTCAACGTGTTCCTGTCTGTATTCACATCATCGACAACGCCGGTGAAGCTCGCGAACGGACCGTCGATGATTTTGACGGTCTCGCCTTTTTCGAACGTCAACTTCGGCTT
The DNA here is from genome assembly GCA_036496425.1 of Terriglobia bacterium. Classification (NCBI taxonomy): domain Bacteria; kingdom Pseudomonadati; phylum Acidobacteriota; class Terriglobia; species Terriglobia bacterium. The sequence continues at coordinate 7,216 of DASXLG010000263.1, forward strand.
CGGCTTATCCGCGGCCGTCGAGACGCGATAGACGATCTGCTGAACTTCCTCGTCGCTGAGCGGTGTCGGCGTCTGGCCGGATCCCACAAAACCGGTCACGCGGGGCGTGTTTTTGACCAGATGCCATGCCTCATCGCTCGGGCCGCCCTTTTCCGTGGTTTCCATCTCCACCAGAACGTAGCCGGGATAAAACATCTTTTGCGAAACGACGCGCTTCCCGCCGCGGACCTCGACGACTTCCTCGGTCGGAATCAGGACATTGTGAATTTCGTTGTCCAGATTGAACGCCTTAACGCGGCTCCGCAGGCTTTCCGCAACCTTGCGCTCGAATCCCGAGTAGGTGTGAATGATGTACCAAAGCTTCGACACTGGACTAGCCTCCGGTCGTGACGCCATAATGTCTCAGGACCCAGTTCAATGCCTGCCCCAGGATCGTATCGACAACGAAGAAGAACACGCCGAAAATGGCAACCGCAACCATGACAACGATCGTCGTGCTGATCACTTCCTGGCGATTCGGCCAGGAAACCTTCTTCATTTCGCTACGCGTCTCGGCGTAGAATTGTTTTGCCGTCTCTGTCCAGCTTTTAATTGTTTCTGCCGCGTTCATTTTGAAAATAGCTGGCAGGCCAGGAGGGATTCGAACCCCCAGCATCCGGTTTTGGAGACCGGCGCTCTACCAGTTGGAGCTACTGGCCTGCATTTTGTTAAAAGACCATCCAATGATTGTACCAGATTTGAAGTTACTTCGTCTCTTTATGCACGGTGTGATGCCTGCAGCGAGGACAAAATTTCTTCATTTCCAGGCGTTCCGTGGTCTTCTTCTTGTTCTTGTTGGTTGAGTAGTTTCGTTCTTTGCAGTCCGTACACTGCATGGTAATGATGTCACGCATAGCTTTTTATTTTGTGCCTTTTGTGGCTGATCTTCCTGCGGCCCTCAGGCAATAATCTCCGCAACCGTACCGGCGCCGACCGTACGTCCGCCTTCACGAATGGCGAACCGCAGCCCCTTTTCCAACGCCACCGGCGTGATCAATTCGATCGCCAGGCTCACATTGTCCCCCGGCATCACCATCTCCA
>DASXLG010000264.1 GCA_036496425.1 Terriglobia bacterium
CGCTTGCAAGCGGGCGGAAAAATGAAAATGAAAGCCGTACAAAACCCCCACATTTTGGCTAAAATCAATTTGTCTGAATTTGTAAGTGCTTCTGAATCAATCTCGGGCGGTTAGCTCAATCGGAAGAGCATTCGGTTTACACCCGAAAGGTCATAGGTTCGAGCCCTATACCGCCCACTAAGAACCCAAAGCAATTCTCCTGCAACGAGGGGCTTTGCCCAACGAAAAGGAAAGGATCACAAAAAGCACAAAAGATCGATTCGCGAGCCCACTTCTTGTGCCTTTTGTGCTCTTTTATGTGCCTCTTGTGTTCCGCTCCCGTTCCGTTGGGCAAAGCCGTTTTCGCCAGGTTTTTCCGCACGCCGGGACGATTTCCGAACTTTATTGATTCCTTATCTTGATTTGTGCGAATCTGCCGCGGCATGCATTGGCGCACTCTAACGGTCACAAATGTCTAACGGTCGCAAGCTGGCTTTTTTACTTCTGGTCCTGGGAATCGGGACACTGGCTGTCCTGGCGGCAGCGGTGACGATTTCCAATGCGTCGTTCGAAACAGCAACGTTATCGATTAACAGCGGCAGCGGGCCATATTCCAATGTGATCGTGGGCTCAACGGTTGCTGCAACCGCCGGAACGCTTGCGAACTGGACTGCAAACTCCACCACAACCGGTGCCGCGGCGGGAGGGTTGGCTCCCACAATCGGGAGTGCCAATTGGACCTCGAAATGGTGGACCGGCACCAATATTGCCTACTTGCAGATAAATGCGGCGGGGACTGTTTCGCTGTCTCAGACGCTGTCCGATACGCTTCAAAACAACACGACCTATACACTGTCGGCCAATATAGGCAAGCGTGGCTCGGGACTACCCTTGAACTATTCCTTGCAGTTGTGGGCGGGTTCCACGCAGCTTTCGTCGACAGGTGGCCTTCCCCTCGGCAACAACAGCTCCGGCACGGACAGCTTGGTCTATAACAGTGGACCGGCCAATGCTGCGGCTGGACAGCCGCTGAAGATCGTTCTTTCAACAACCTGGGTTTCAAGCGTAACGGAAGCGTTTTTCGACGATGTTTCCCTGATTGCCGTGCCGACCTTGAGTTCGGTCACTACTTTGGTCAGTTCTCCTTCAGCGGCGGCACAACTCGGCCAGACAGTCACGTTGACTGCGGCAGTCAGCCCAGCTTCGGCCACAGGAACGGTGACGTTCTATGACGGCGAAACGGTGCTTGGAGTCGCAACGCTTGCCGGCGGTCAGGCATCGCTTTCCACTTCGCTGCTGCGTTCCGGCCAGCGATCGCTGCAAGCCTATTATTCCGGACAGGTTGCAATAACGGCAAGCCGCTCGACACCGTTGCCGTTCACTATCAGTGCGGCGGCGGTCGGTGGTTTTACTTCTTCAGTGGCGAATGCGACTGCTGGCGGAACGTCCGACCTGGCGATGGGTGACTTCAATGGAGACGGCAAAGCGGACCTGGCCGTGATCCAGTACCCCGTAAGTAAGGTCAGTATTCTTCTCGGGGCAGGCAACGGAACCTTTGCGAGCCATGTGGACTATGACGCCGGCAGCGGGCCTTCTGGCATTGCGACGGGAGACTTTAATGGCGACGGCAAAACGGACCTGGCCATCGCCGCCACCGATGCGGCATCGCTGCGAATACTTTTTGGATCCGGAACGGGAACATTCGGTTCACCTGCCACTTATTCGCTCGGTTCAGGTTCAAGTCCCCAAAGCGTCGCGGTGGGAGACTTCAATCTCGATGGCAAATCGGACATCGTCGTGGAGAATCTCTACAGTACGGTGACGGTCTTTATCGGAAAAGGCGACGGAACGTTTCAGACGGGAGTCGCTTATGGGACAGGCAGCACCGGTCCGGTAAGCCGCAGTGTGGCCATCGGAGATTTCAATAGTGATGGTATTCCCGACCTCGCGGCGGCCAACGGTACCGCCGGGACAATCGGAATCTTGTTGGGAAACGGGAATGGCTCTTTTCAGACTGCCATCCCTGTGAATGCCGGTAATCCGAACCATCTCGTAATCGCCGACATGAACGGCGACGGGAAAGAAGATGTGATCGCCACAAGCCAGAGTGCCCCAAATGCCGTTGGTATTTTGTTGAGCAACGGCAATGGCACGTTCCAGCCATATCAGTCGTACAACACCAACCAGGGTGGGAGTGGTACACGCGGTTTGAGTATCGCAGATTTCAACGGCGACGGCCGGCCGGATATTGTAGCCGCGAATTGGACGTCCAACATCGCCAGCGTGATGGTCAACAACGGCGCCGGCGCGCTTGCAACCCTGACGGATGTTACAGTGGGATCGGGGTTGTCGGATGTTATTTCCGGCGATTTCAACGGCGACGGACTGCCCGATCTTGCTGCCGCTGCCGGGTCCGCTGTCAGCATTGCCCTTGGGACGACGCATCCAGCCGCTGACCTTATCCCCCGGAACATCACGTTGAGCGCATCGGCGGTTGCGCCGGCCGGCTTCGTTACCGTTAGTTGGACCTTGGCGAATATCGGAACTGCCGCCGCGAGTGCGGCAAGCACAACGGTGGTGCGAATCAATCAATCGGTGTCGTCGCCGGCCGGAACGGATCTTGCGAGTTTTCCCACGCCGGCCCTGGCGGCCGGGGCGTCGGTGACTCAAAGTGCCACTGTGGCGGCGCCGACGTTTCCTGCCACCTTCTACGTCTGGGTGATCGCGGACAGGTTCGGCGTCGCGAATCAATTTACATTGAACGATGCTCAGGCGCTGCCCCTGACTGTCACCCTCGACGCTCCCATACTGAACATGAGCCAATCCCTTGTCGCTTTGGGACTCGGAAGTCAAAACCTCGTTCCGAATAATCCAGCTCTCGACGCAAGGCCTCTAATCCAGAATGCGATCAACTACGCCGGATCTCACACCGTAGGCGTGCTGACGTTGGACCCGGGCGCCTACTATTTGAAGTCGGACACGCAGTCCAACGCGACTCTCATTTTCGGCAAAAATAATAAGAATTTGACGATGGATCTTGCCGGGTCCACGTTGTACTTTCCCGGGCCGGCGATACCGGTCAGCGGCATTGCATTGTTTGACAGCGACAATGTGACGCTCACCAATTTCAAGATCGACTTTGTCAACCGACCGCAGGCCCATGTCCAATTGACATCCGTGAACCCACAGACACGGGTTTTGTCCTATCAAACCATCCCCGGCTTTGCGGATCCGTCAACATTCAACGGTCTTGGCGCGCCGCTTGTTTGGGCTGTCCCGTTCCGAAACGGGCACATCGTTCCAGGAACGGCTCGAATGAAGATCACGATGCCGATCTCCGGAAATCAGATCGCGTTAACCCAGGATGGAACGCCGTGGACACAAAGCGCCACGCTTTCCATGCTCCAGGCGGGCGACACGATCGTGGTCGCTCCTTTCTGTTGCGGCCCCCCGATTGAGGCGTTCTCGGGCAATGCGATAACGATCTCGAATGTCACGATCTACGGGGCTCCGGCTAACGCCGTTCACTTTGATTTCGCGACAAATTCCACCGTGGACAACGTTCGCATCGTGCCCACACCGGGAACCGGGCTCATCGGCTCGAATGCCGACGGCATCGATCTCGGGGTTGGTCAAAACAATCACCTTAAGAACAGCTACGTGACCGGCACGCTCGACGACGCCATAACAGCGGCCGGTGGCCTTGTGGGGACCGTCGTCAGCAAGACCGGTGCACGACAGCTTACGATCACGCGGAGCGGTTTCTCCCGGTTTCCGAATGGCACGCTCGTGGACTTTGTCGATCCTGTCACAACACTCGAATCGCCGGGGCCGACCATCATTTCGCAAGTGCCTGCCGATCCCCCGAACCCCGGTTTCAACGAGTCAGTTCAACTGACGTTTGATCAAGACCTGCCTGCGAATCTTCCAGCAGGAATCTTCCTGACCTTCGGTGGCCCAACAATGCGGGGACAGGGTTCCACAATTGAGGACAACCTGGTTGAAGATATCTATACGGGGCGGGGCATATGGGTCACCGGCGGTCGAGGGATAACGATCACCCGAAACGTTATTCGCAGGACCAGTATGTCCGGAATCGATATTAGACAGGATACGCAGGCCTATCCCAGTCCGCCAGACCATGACATCACGATCAGCAATAATGCAGTCGAGGGCGCGCTTGGCCCCGGCGAAGTGGGAACCGGTAGTCAGGACGCATTGGGCGCCATACTCGTTACGTCCACCAACAATCAGAATTTTGGTTTCGCTACCTCAGCTTCCAATAACAATATCAATGTCCTCAATAATTACGTCGCCGATTCCGGCCGCTCCGGTATCTGGATTGGCGAAGTGAATGGCGGGACTCTGCAAAACAACCTGGTCATCCGCTGGAATCAACATCCGGAATTTGCGGTCTACGGGATCCCGGCGGAGTTTACCCAACAGGTCATCGATGATCGAGCGGTGCCGGTCGTGATTCATTACAGCAATGGTGTGGTGGAAACCGGAGACGTGACCGGCAGTACGTCCACCATCGCCGCACCCGTCACGATGACACCGGCGTCTCTTTCACTGAATGGAGGTTCGCTATCCGGTAGCTTCCAACTTCAGACTGCCGTAAACGGTTTCGGTTGGAAAGCGGTGAGCGACGCCGCCTGGTTGACGATTACCTCAGCGACCACCGGCGCCGGAACGACCACTGTGCAGTACTCCACGGCGGCAAACAGTACAGGAACTTCCAGAACTGCACACATCACCATCGCCGGTGAGGTGTTCACAATCACGCAGGATGCTTTCAAAAGAGTGCGCGGCCAGATCACCAGCCAGTGAACCCGTAGCGGCCAGCTCGAAGTATGCCGGCGCGGTCGGGAAGCGCAAGCGCGGCAACCTCAATGGGAGGAATGTGTTAGCTCGACAAAAACATTTTTGAAGGAGCGGAAAAACAGCATCAGCTGATAATTACCAGCTTTCAGATTCCATCCCGGCCCTGCAGCTGACAGTTTCCAACTTTCAAGTGCATTTCCGTTTCCCACCGATCTGCCCCGCCGCCCCGTTAACCTTTCTGCCTCATTACCGTAATAACGAGTGATGAAACGATACGCGACAGTGATAAGCACGGTTATTCTCGCGGCCGGCCTGCAGATGGGAACGGCAAGCGCGCAGCGAGGTCCGCGGGGGTTCGATTTACTCGCGGACGGGAATGCTTCGGCCACGAAGCAGCAGCTGCAGCGGCTCCTCGATCAGTATCCGCCGTCGGTCAGGCGGGTTCTGCAGACCGATCCGGCATTACTCGCGAATAAGGATTACCTTGCGCCGTATTCGGCGCTCGCGACTTTCGTCGCGAATCATCCGGAGCTTGAGCATAACGCCTCCTTTTTCTTCGGGAATTCAACGGTCGTGGCGCCGGTGCTCGTCGATCGCCAGAGAGATAACGGCAACACCCGGCAAGTCGCGGAGGATATGACCATCGCGCTTGTGTTTATCACCATCGCTTGCGGAATAACCTGGATCGTAAGGTCGATGATCGAATATCGCCGGTGGGCGCGGATGATGACCACTCAAACCGATATCCACTCCAGCCTGATGAACCGGTTGACCTCGAGTGAGGACCTCCTCGCCTACATTCAGAGTCCGGCCGGAAAGAAGTTCCTCGAGTTCGCTCCGATCGCCACCGGGACGGCCACCGCGGGCCCGACGCTGAACCGGATCTTATGGTCGGTGCAGGCGGGACTCGTTGTGGGATTGGCCGGGGTCGGGTTGAACTACGCCAGCGACCACATTGCACCCGAAGCCGCGCAGCCGTTCTTTGTACTGGGCGTGCTCGGGATCGCGGTCGGAACGGGATTCATCCTGTCCGCGCTGGCTTCATATATGATTGCGCGAAACATGGGCCTCGTTCAGGGAACATCCCAGACGCCTCCAACCTAAAGAGATGAGATGCGCGACATAACGCTTTCCGAACTCCAACGACTGCAACCCGGCATCGATGAGGCCGACGACGCACTTCAGATGGACCAGGATAGCTTTCGCTCCCTATACGAACGAACGGCTCGGCCGCTGTGGGTCTATCTGTGCCGTAAGACCGGAAGCGTGGAGACCGCGGATGATCTCCTGCAGGAGACCTACTACCGTTTCCTCCGCGTCCGGACGCCATTCGAGAGCGACAGCCATCGCAAGAACTACCTGTTCCGGATCGCGACCAATCTGGCGAACGACAACTTTCGCAGGGGAAAAGAGGACCAGCTCCCCGAAAACTATGAAGCCCGCGACGCCTCCCAGCATCATCCGCAGGGCGCCGATGTGACGAATGCCCTCGCGAAGCTGAAGCCGCGTGAACGCGACGCGCTTTGGCTGGCATATGCCGAAGGGCTGTCGCACAAAGAGATTGCCGAAAGCCTGGGCGTGAAGCCAACCAGCATGAAGATTCTCCTGTTTCGCGCGAGGCAGAAGCTCGCCTCGCTGCTGCGAGGTGCGCAATGAAAGAATGCATCCGGGAACATGAAATCGTCGAAGCCGTGACCTCCGGCCGCTGGCCCGAAGCCTGCGATCCGGATCTGCGCGCGCATGCGCTGTTGTGTCCGGTTTGCAAGGAGGTTGCGTTCGTGGCGACAGCTCTTCACGAAGAGAGGGAAGCTGCCGTCTGCGCCGCCGGAGTGCCGTCCGCCGGCCTGGTCTGGTGGAAGGCCGAGTTGCGCGCGCGCCGCGAAGCTGTCCGCGCCGCCGAACGCCCGATGACGCTGGTCCAGTCGCTCGCTGCGGCCTCTGCCGCCGGCGTTGTGGCGGCTTTGATTGGCGGCCTGCTGCCCTTCGTCCGCCAGCTGCTTGCAGCGTTTACCAGCCTGCCGGAACTCGGATTGTTGATGGGCGGTCTGGCCACGCTGCTGGTGGTTGCGCCCATCGCGTTGTATTTCGTCTTCTCCGACAAGTAGGCAGACAGGGAAGGAACACAAGAGGCACAAGAAGCACAAGATCTTGTGTTTCTTGTGCCTCTTGTGTTCCTTTTCCCTTCTCTACAGGTATTGATAAATCCTGTCCGGAATCGGGAAGGTCCGCCGGTTCAGCACGGCGCCGAGGATCGGGACATTCGCGGCTTCCAGCGCCAGCCTCGTGTTGACGGCGGCTTCGCGTCTGCTCGCGTTCGCGGCGACCACGATGACGACGCCGTTCGCCAGGCGTCCGGCCCCTGCGGAATCGGCGCCGCCTTTCATGGCGGGCGTATCGATCAGGATGTATTCGAAGTCCCGGGCCAGCTCCGCGATCCGCGCTTTCATCGCCTCCGGCGATACGGCGCCGGTGGCTTCGGAGAGGGTGCCTCCCGAAGGTAAGAGCCATAGCTTCGAATTCGGCACAGCAGCCGTAAAGTTCCGGATCGGCTCCTCCGGCTGCATCGCGGCTTGAATCAGGCCACGCTCGTTCGGGATGCCGAAAAGCATGTGGAGCGATGGCCAGTGCAGGTTCGCATCAACGACACAGGCGGAACCCGGGACGCGTTCGGCCAGCCGCTGCGCGATGCGGGAAACCAGCCAGCTGCATCCACTCCGGCGTTCGGGCGCGGTGAAAGCGACACTCATTCGCTTCGCGTTCGCCGGAAACAGCCGGTCGACCAGTTTGGTTTCTTCTTCAGCGAGTAATTGGATGATTCGGGCCGCTGTCATAGCGAGTTCGTCTCCTGTTGCGAATTGGTGGAATCGCCGACAAGCGGCATGGCCGCCAGAAGCGGTAGACCGAGGTGGCGCTCCACTTCTTCAGGCGTGCGGAATGAGCGGTCGTAATAATCCGTAACAAAGCCGAAGCCGAGGCTGAGCAATCCGGCGAACACGAAGCCGAATTTCAGCGGCACCGGTGCAGGCTCCGGCAGCACCGGTATGGAGGGCTCTTCCGTGATCGCGACGTTTACGATCCGCTGTTTGTCGAGCTCTTCCTCAATACGCGCTTCCTCCTGCTTTCGCTGGTAGAGCAGATACTTTTCTTCCGCCGTCTTCTGCTCGCGGACCAGATCCTCGCGCTTGATGTTCTTCTGATCCAGGTCGAGCACCAGCGAGCGATACTCCTTCACTGCCTGTTCTTTAGCGTTGGTGCCGGCCTGGAGAGATGCGAGGTCGGAACGCGCCTTGGCGAGCTCGACGGTCAGCCAGTCGCCGGCCGGATTCGTATCCGTCGTCTGTTCGACGAGCGGCGTTTTCCGGGCCTCTGCTATTGCGTTCTTGACGTCCTCGATCTGCTTCTCGAGGTCCTGCAGCGGGCGGTAAGAGTCTTTGAACTTGCTTTGCATTTCCGTGTGCTTCATCTGAAGCGTCACGAGCTGGTTCTGCAGATCTTTCAATGCTTCATTCGGAGCGGTGCGAACGCTTTTCACCGTGCGGTGCGAAGTCGATTTGCCAAGCGCCTCGAGCTGGCGGATGCGGGCCTGCGTTTCTGCAATAGCGGTCCTGGTGTCGATCAGCGAGGATTTGTAATCGCTCAGCTTGCGGACATCGATATCTTTTTCGGCGCCGTCGGTGACGAG
>DASXLG010000265.1 GCA_036496425.1 Terriglobia bacterium
GGGCGCCTCAAGACTTCGTTTTTGCGCCCCATCTGCGTCATCCGCGTCATCTGCGGCTAAAACCTTTTGTGCTTTTTGTGGTTATTCCCCTAACCCCGGTTTTCGCAGAATCATAGCCATATTGGACGAGCGGCCCGTCAGCATCACATTGAGCGTGTCGACGGCCGTGAAGAATCCGCCGCGCAGCACCATCCATACGCCCGATTTCAGGAAGCGATGATCGGAAGGGAAAAGCGCATCGCAAACCCGGCGCGGCAGAAATCCTATGAACAGCGAATGCAGAGTCCAGATCCAGAACTGGCTGTTGGTCGAGAAAGAGGTTTCGAGGTGTTCGAAGCCGGCCCGCTTCGCGGCGCGAGTCGCGCTCTCTGAATTGAACAGCACCCAGTGACGCGGTACGTGCAGGCCGCCCCAATGCCGTCCGAAAAGACGCGATTCCCAGGTTTGCGTGTTCGGCGTGATGAAGACCGTGATGCCGCCCGGTTCGAGCAGGTCATAGATCTTCTTCAAATAGGACAACGGAGAGCCGACATGCTCGATCAGATGGGAACTGTGGATGAAATGGAACTTCATATCCGCAGATGGCGTGAACTCTTCAATCCGGACAGCATGCGCCTCAAATCCGCGCTGGCGGCAAATCGCCACCGCCCGCGCCGACATATCCACGCCCACGCCGCGGATGCCGTGGACCTGATACATGGATTCGAGAGCCATTCCGAAGCCGCAGCCGATATCGAGCCAGCGCGTCTCCGGCGTCAGCTTCAAATGTTTCTCGATCGGGCGGATGCGCTGCTTGAACAGCCACAGACTGAGGTGGTGAAAGATGCCTTTCTTCGCTTCCTCAACGTTGACGGCGGAACTCGCTTCGAGAATATTCGAGTAATAGTTCGGCGGATAAATCGTGCCGAGCTCCGCATCAGCAGGGCGGGGATCGAGGTACCAGGCGCTGCATTCGAGGCATTCCACCAGGTTGAAGGTATCGTTCGTCGTGTTGTAATACTCGTGTTCCTGCACCTTATAAAGCGGCCGCTTCCGGGTCGAGTCGCACAAGGGACAGTGAGGAACATCTGTCTTCGCGATGCCGTGCGCTGCGGGCCGCGCGTACCACGCCGCATCATCAACGCGCTGATGTGCGAGCTTCAGGATGTTGCTCGTAAAGGAACGTTCGAGGCCGAATCGCGGGTCGGAAAAGACCTCGTGATCCACCAGTCTCCGGTGCACGACGGGAAGATATTGATAGTTGATCTGCGGCCACAGGTGGTGTTCAACGTGATAGCCGAAATGGATCTTGCAGAGAAACAGCCGGTCGAACAGATTCGTTCCCACGGTGCGGACAAATGGGCCCCTGGTTCCCAGGAAGTACGGAGAATCCGGATCGCCGCCGATCGACTGCGGAGGCTGGTGTTCGGTGATCGCCCGGAAGTTGAGGAAGAGCATCTGAAGCGTCAACAGAGGCGCGAGCCACAGGAAGAAATAGGCCAGGGGATGGATCTGCCAAAGCGCGGCAAAAATGAGAGCTTGAGTGATGAGCAGCGGAGGCAGCATTTCGAGCAGATCTGGTCCGGAGGCTTCCTGCGCGGCCGATTCCTCTTTCATGTAGTGCAGCACGGCGGATATATGGTCGAAGTATTCGAGCATCGTCAGCTTTTTGAAGATTTCGCCCCACAGCCGGATGCCGCGGATGTCTCTCCGGTAAATCGTTTTCGTATCTTCATCCGTGCTGTAGAAGCGGTGATGCAGGAAGTGCCGTTGCCGGAACAACGTGAAGGGAATGCCGCCGGGCGCGGAGAAGAGCCAGGTGCCGAGAAAATCATTGAGCCGGCGGTTCCCCGGCACGACGTTGGAATGAATGAACTCGTGCGCCACCAGCCCGAGGCCATGCTGTCCGCCCGCGATGAGCAGCGCCGCGATGAGATAAGTGACGATACCGGGCGACCAGACGAACAGACAGATTCCCGCGAGAATCTGCAGCCAGACCAATCCGAAATCCACAAACTGCCGCCAGGCCACAGGCTTCCGGTAAAGCTTGATTTCGGCCGGCGAGAGGATCTCTTCCATAGGAGGGATTTTAGCCCGATTTCAATATGGTGTGTGAGCGACCCCCTGCCGCCGCTTTGCGGCGGCTAATTGGCGCCCACGAATCGCGGCTGGCTTTGTTTGCGTTGTGTTTCGGCGCTGCTCAAGCCTTTGTCATCAGCGGCATAAAGCCGGGACAACGGCACAAGGTCCTCGGGAAGCGCTTCGAATTCGCGTCTCTTCCTCCACAGGAAGAAGCGGACGAAATCGCGAAATTCCATGACGAGGTTTTTCCAGGGCATTAGCCGGATCAGCCGGAGACAGCGGCGCGGGCTTAGAACGAAAAAGCGGATGTATGCGTTTTTTCGGACCTTTTCCATGTCGACGCCGTAGGCGCGGCTGTACCACGACTGTTTGGTGTTGTATTCCGTCAACGTCTGGGATTCAAGCGCCGCGGCGTCTTCCTGGAGCGCGAGATCGTAAAGCGGAGTGCCCGGCTGGGGCACGACGTTGAAGAAATACGCCTGGCTGATTTCGCCGCTCACCGCGTAATCGATGGTGGCCTTGATTTCCTCCATCGACTCCGAAGGGAAGCCCAGCATGAAGAAACCGCGTACCAGGACGCCGCGCTGGGACATCCAGTGGATGCCCTGATTCGCTTTGTCGGCGCGCAGGTGTTTCTTGATCAGTTCCTGCAAGCGGGGCGTTACCGTTTCGATCGCAACACACGCCGCATACGTTCCGGCGCGCGTCAGAGCCTCGCAGCCTTCTTCGTCGAGGATGTCGAAGCGAAGGCCGTTGGGAAACGTGATGTGCATTTTGAAGGGCTCGATGGCCCGGCACACGGCCTTCATTCGCGGAGGATTCATGTTGAAGATGTCGTCGACAATCTGCAGTTCGTCGACGCCCATGCTTTGCAGCATCTGGACCTCGGCTGCAACGTTTTCCGGTGAACGGAACCGGAATCTCTTGCCGAAGATATCGTGGCAATACGTGCACAGGTACGGACAGCCGCGCGACGTGAAGATCGTTGCGTATCGTTTGCCTTTCAGCAGCGACATGAAATTCCGGACTTTGGCGTATTTGTCGAAATCGATCAGGTCCCAGGCCGGCAGCGGTATCGCGTCGACGTCTTCAACAACGCCGGCAGGCTTCTTTCCACCCAGGTTCAAAATGTCGGCGTTATTCGTGTAATTCTCGCCGGGAGCGGGGCGCCAGGTCAGGCCGACGATATCGTCCATCGTCTGGTCTTCAAAGAACCAGCGCTTGCATGCAAGCGGGAAGGACCAGTCGGCTTCGCCGTCGAAAATCCAGTCGAAGACACCGGTGGCGCAGATCTTCCTCGTGTTGCGGTGGGCGAAAGGGCCGCCGAGCGCAACAATGGTTCCCGGGAATTCGTTCTGCGTCATCAACGCGAAGCGTCCCGATTCTTCCGCTTCCCAATTCAACGCCGACAGGCCAACCACGTGCGGACGAAACTCTTTCATCACCTCGCGGGCATCGAAATAGCGCAATCGATCGACAAGCAGGTCGATCAGACGGATCTCGACCTTGTCGCTGAACATCTGCCGCAGCGTCGAGGCCAGATAAAGCAGACCCAGCGGCGGCGAAGCGATCCGCATGTGCGTTGGCTGATAGGGTTTAACCAGTAATACCCGAAGTGTTTCACCTGTAGACACAGTCATCGCAGCGTCCTTTCAGGGGTTGACGGACGCAGATTACCCAAAACCGCCTCGGTAAAGCAATGTAAAATGCCGAATTTCATGGCCAAGCGAAACAAGCGTCCGGCAGCGGTAATCGAGCGTCCCGCAAGGGTTAAGACGCCTCGCGCCGCCGGTTTCTGGCCGGACGTGGGGAACCTTGCCGTGCTGGCCGGACTGGCAATCGCGCTGGCTTATAACTCGTGGGACAAGTGGCCGGACCCCATCATCGATTTCGGCCGCGAACTGTACCTGCCGTGGCGTATCACCCAGGGCGCGGTTCTCTTCAAAGATGATCTGCATCTGTATGGACCGTTGTCGCCCTATTTGAACAGTTTGTTCTTTCGCATCGGCGGCGTCGGGTTGGCGACGCTGGTGGTGGCTAACGTCGTCATATACGCCGCGATTCTGGGTCTTCTGTACTACACCGTCCGTTTGAGTTGGGGACGCTGGGCGGCGTTCGCATCATCCGCATTTTTCGTCGGTGTGTTTTCGTTTTCGCATCTCGTGAGCATCGACAACTACAACTTCCTGACGCCGTACTCGCATGAGATGACGCACGGAACCTTGCTGCTGCTGGCGCTGGTTCTAGCGCTGCGCCGCGTCGTGCTTCGGGCGGATTCGATCGCGACCGCAGGAGCGGGATTGCTTGCCGGGATGTCGCTGCTGCTCAAACCGGAAATCATCTTTGCCGCAGCCGCGGTGACGGCAACGGCGGCATTGCTGATGGTGGTTCGGGAGTTTCGCGCGCCGCGCTGGCGCGCCTGGGTCCGGCTGGCGGGAGTTTTTGTTGCCGGCGCGCTCGTGCCGGAAATCGTGTCGGGAGCGCTCTTCTGGTGGCGCGGTGGTGTGCCGCCGGTCGACGCGCTGCGGTTTACAAACACGGCGTGGTTGAATGTTCTGAAGGCAGCCGTCCTGACGAAGGACCCGTTTCAACTCGCCGCTCTCGGCCTCGACCATCCGTGGCAGAACCTCGCTCTGGAGGTTCTGTGGGGCGGCGGAGCCGTTCTTCTCGCGGGCGCGCTGGCGTGGGGTATCGGGCTATTCAAGAGAGGGACCGTGCTGCACAAGGTCGTTGTCGTTGCTGCTGTGTTGGCAGCCGGAGCGGCGGCGACGCGGGTTTCGTGGATCAATGCCGGTTATGCGCTGCCCCTGATCTTGCTGGCTGGTCTTCTGATTGAAATGATCAGAATACGTTCTGCGAAGCTCGTCGATGATCGCGCCATCGCGAGACTTCTTTTGTGGACGGCGGCGGCAGCCATGCTTGCCCGCATGGCCTTGAGCCCGCGAATTTTTCACTACGGGTTTGTGCAGGCCGCTCTTGCCGGCTCTGTCGGCGTCGCGATCCTGATCGCGGCAGTGCCGGTGTTCTTTAAACTCGACGGCGGCGCGATGCGATGGCATCAGGCGCTGGTGACGGTTCTGATCGCTGGAACCATCGGTGCGGCGGTATCGAATTCCAACTTCTTCTATTCCTATCACACGCTGCAGATCGGGAACGGACCGGACCGCTTTTACGGGTTCGATCAGAATGCCGATGCTTCCGGTCTGCTCGTCGAACAGGCGCGCGCGTATCTGGAAAAAGATGCGATCGACAATAGCGTCCACTCGCTGCTGGTTCTGCCCGAAGGCGTGATGCTCAACTACCTGACGCGGATACCAAATTCGATTCCGTATTTCTTTTTTGCGCCATTTGTTCTGGCGGACGGCCGCAATGAAGACATCATGCATCGGCTGAATGCCGCGCCGCCGGACCGGATTGTCGTGATTTCGCGGGATATGCGGGAATTCGGGGTCGGCCGGTTCGGGGATTCGCCCGAGCATGGGCAGATGCTGCTGGAGTTCATCAACCGGAATTACAAACCGGTGTACTCATACGGTTACGCCGATCCGCTGGATCCGGAAAGGTTCGGGTTTGCGGTGTTTGCGAATAAGGGACATTCCCCGCCTTTTCAAGGCGGGGTGCCCGAGCGATCAAATCGTTAGAACGCGAGGGCGGGGTGGTTGGTAACGAACCGCGAAGCGCACGTTATTTGTTGATGGAAGTTACTAACCGCCCCGTCTGCGCCGCTAAGGAACGGGACCATTTTTTTAATGCGCAGCCACCCCGCCTTTGAAAGGCGGGGAATTGTTGCCCACCTTGACTTCATCCTACCCGCGCTTCCGCAACACAAAATCCATGTGACAGGTTCTCGAAAACATCGCCTCCACCACCGCCACCGGCATGGCGGCGATGATCAGCGGCGGGTACAGCGGTTCATGAATATGATGAAACTGCCGGCCTCGCCAGTTCGCCCACAGGTGCAGAAACGAAAGCGCCCACTGCGTCGCGCCGGAGATCGAGCTCGCAATCTTCACCACCTCGAAACCGGCCTTCTCCGCATGTCTCCGCAGCGTGCGATCCGAAAACAGCACGAAGTGTTGCGGCGCGTGCCACTGATTCCAGAGGTCGCCCCACACGCGGCGTCCCAGCGAATCGACGTTCGGCGTCTGCCCGATCAACACGCCGCCCGGCACGAGAATCTGTCGAATGGATTCCAATACCGCGCTCGCATCCGCGACGTGTTCGATCACATGGAACAGATGCACGACGCCGACGCTGGCCGCCGCGACATGCTTCCCGATCGTTTTCTCGTCGCAGGCATACGCCTCAATACCGCGCGGCCTCAATTCCTGGAGCGGTCCCGCCGTGATGTCCGTTCCGATCATCCTGTAGTTGCAGCCCAGGTCCTGGAGCAACGACAACCACGTTCCGCTGCCGCAGCCGTAGTCCAGAAGCGTCCGGTTTCCGGCCGGCATGAATCGCGCAATCTCCTGAAGCTTTCGCCGCGCCACACCCTGCGCCAGCTTTTTCATGATGAGTCCGCGCTCGTCGTAACTTTGAAAACACTTGTAGGTTTCGGGATAGTAGCAGCTCACGTCGCCGGGATCCGGGCGTTCCCGAAGATAAACCAATCCGCAGTGCAGGCATTGGACGAATGTAAAAGTCAGTCCGCGAAACGCGAGAGGCAGTTCGTCTGCAAGTTCGCAATCGGTCAGCGGGCCGGTCAAAGTTTTGCTGTCGGACGAGCCGCAGTACTCGCACGTCACCGTCACCAGAGGCCGGGGAGTGCGTCCGGTGATCTCGAGCGGCATCGTCGTCATGCTTGCGGACGCAGTTGCCGCAAATGGGCGAAAAAAGCGTTGGTATAGCCAGGGCGGACGGTGAAGGGATACAGCCCGAAGCGCTGGAGATAGGCCTCCTTACCGCGCGGCAGATTGTAATGAGGAACGGAGGGATGCGCGTGGTGAAGCGCATGGTAGTTGAAGTGAGACGGCGCCACGAAGAATCGCTCGAGTGGTCCGGCGTGAATGTCGCGCAGGCGGTCTTCCGGCGTGGCGTCATCGCAAACAACGACATGCTCGATCAGCGCGCGGAAATTGGCAAAAAAGCCGGCGAAGGTCGCCAGCGGCAGCAGCCAGAGCAGGGGATAAACCCACCATTGGCCGGTCGCCGCCGTCATCGCACCGAACAGCACGCCCTGAGACACGGCTACACGCCAGAGTTCGGACGGAACATTTGCCGACTCGATTGTGATGCGCGGCCGTCCTCGCTTCGCCACGCTGAGAAGCGTCGAGAACAGCAGCCGGCCGAAAAGCAACGACGCCAGGTACGCCAGCAGCCGGGCGGGAGTTTCGCGATCGCGGCTGGTGTAATTGATCCAATCCGGATCATAGTCGTGGCCGACCTCCCGATGATGCCGGAGGTGGCGTTCGCGGTCGTGATAATAAAGGATGCCGAGGGGGTAGGCGTAAAACCATGCCGCAATCGCATGGTTCGCGCGGCGGGACCGGAAAAGCAGGCCGTGCCAGCCCTCGTGCGCCAGTGTCGCCAGCGCATTCTGGCGGCCGCCGATAATTATGATCGCCAGCAGGTAAGCATAGGCGCGATCAACAAGATGCGCGGCCGCCGCGGCGCCCGCAATGATTCCCCAGGTGAGGACAGAGTCCGCGAATGTCCTGCTTTTTGAAGGGACCGAAAGGGCCTGGACGGCGTCCCGGTCGATGGTCTGGGTCGTCATGGCTGGGCGGATTATAGCAGTCCGGTCGCTCTACGGCTTCGGGCGTGATTTGAATCGTGTGGCCGCCTGCGTGAAGGATCTCTGCAGTTCGTCCCAAGCCTTTTCGATACCTGGTTTCAGATCCTCCCAGGCTTCGGCGCTGGTCTTTTTCAGTTCCTCGAGCCGCTCCTGCGCGGCCTTCAATTTCGGGCGGAGCGTTTCAGCTTCTTTTCCGGCGGCGGTCTCCAGTTTGTGAATCAGGTCGTTGATTTGAGCGACGAGTTCGGCGAGTTGCTCCTCCAGAGGTATGCGATTCCGTTTATCATCAGACATAAGGGTAGGATATCAGATATGGACCGGCTTTCTCCGGAGACGCGGCGGGAGATCGACAGGCAGATGGACAGCGCGGCGCAGCGTACAGCAGCGGTTACGGCGGCCTTGTTGCGTTACGCGAAACGGGCGCTTTGGATTGTTCCTCTTCTGATTATTGTTGCCTTCCTCGCCGACTACGTGACGTTCCGCGCGAGCGGACAGTCCCTCGGAACGGTCAGTGTCCGGCGTTACTACACAGTCGGCCTGAAGAACGGAAAAACAGAGTTCTATTACGTCGATCCGGAAAATCAGACCTGCGCGAACTCGATCTTTCCGCACCTGGGCTACTCGCCGTGCTGGTATCTCCGCCGGCACAACACGAAGGAAATCAGTATTTAAGCTCGGATCAGAAGCACGATCCCGGCGCCAGCGAAGACAATCGCTGCCAGCCGTTGCAGGAATTTCGGCTGCAGACGGCGTCCGGCGAAATGCCCGGCGAGAGCGCCAATGCCGGTGACAGTCCACAGCGCCAGTGTCGCCGAGATGAAGATGGTGACCGGCGCTGCATACTGAGCCGCCAGTGTCGCCGTGGCGAGCTGCGTGAGGTCGCCCCATTCCGCGAGGAAGATCACCACAAATGCCGACCCGGCGGATTTCAGAAATCCGTCGCGGCGTGTGATCCCGGCGTCTTCATCCGTCGCATCGCGCCGCCACATGAGAACCGCAAGAACGAGAAAGACCAGACCGGCGCCGATGTGAACGACTCTCTGGGGAAGCGCGCTCAAGAGCCGCCCGAATGTGACGGCGACCAGACTCTGCACGACAAAAGCGCCGGCTGCTCCCAGGAAAACCGCGAGCGGATTCGCGCGTGAGGCGAGAAGCAGAGTTGCAAATGACGTTTTGTCCGGAAGTTCTGAGATGAAGATCAATGCGAACGTCGAGCCGAAGAGCTGCCACTGCACCAGCCAAAGTCTAGCCGCAAATGGCGGCGAGGAGAAAGCTCCGCGTGAATCCGGCTATGCCCGGGCTCTGCGATTCACGATTACCGGCGACATTGAGTATTTGAATATGGTGATGAGCCAGCCACTGCCCGAAGGCAGCCGCATCGGCTTGGTGATCGGGATAGCCGACCAGAAACAGGGGCTTGTTCATCTGCACCGCCACATTATATGTAAGCCTGCTGCCGCCGTTCTGGTACGGCCCGATCAGGAGTGTCCCATCCGACCGCGCGATGTTTTCCCTGGTGCGGGCCGCGTATCCTTCGCTCCCGCATTCCATCAGCCCAAAACTCCGCAGCAGCGCCTCTTGAGGTCCGTTTTCGGTAAGCCATCCACGCGGCGCGAATCCTCCGGTCGCGATTCCGATCTCGCGCGCCGCCAGCAGCGCTCCCCTGTCGGCCCCGGTCTGTCCGCCGCTGACGAGTTTTTGAAGAGGGAACATGAGAATGTCAGCGGATCGCCGAGCGGACGGCTTCGAGTACCTTCTGATCGCTGGGGAATCGGATCCAGCCCTTTTGAGCGACCAGTTGATCCCCGACCCAAACGGTGAACTCGCCCGTTTTCCCGAAGACCGTCTCAGCGTCGATGCCGAGTTCATTCTTAAGTAACGCCGCTACCCGAGCAGCGCGAGGACCATAGGACGCTCAAATGCGGCAATGGCGGATAACGACTTTCATATCCTTAATTATAGCGTGAAAGGGGCGGCTGCCCTTTGTCTGGAACCTAACTCGATACCCGAATAGAGCGGCGGAGCCTGGAAGCCTCACTAATGCGGGAGAATCAGCTTGAACCTGCTACGGCATTTTCGTGGCCAGTCTCGTGGCAAACGCGCGGAGCAGGTCCGAGCTGTCTTTGTACTTGAACGGATCCGCGCCGCCCTGGATCAGGGCGCAGGCTGTATGTTTGCAGAATAAGATCGACTGGCCGTTCGGATCCCAGACTGCTTCGTCGCCGATCCCGCTTATAGCGCTTACCTTGTGTATGCCGTCGAGCATTTGTTTCTCGCTCTGGAAGGCCTGGTGAGCGACGGCAGCGGCCGGCGCAATCCGGAAACTGATCCTCAGCGTGTACGGGATGGCGCCAGGGTGGTGAAGGTACAGCTTTGAAGCTGGACCGGCGATCCCGCCACTGATGCCGGCGCGTTGTCGCCTTTCGCGACTGTACTTGCTGCGTGGAGTTCGGTGGCCGCCTCTTGCGGCGTAATCAATGAGCAGTAGTTGGTCTCCGCAAACAATCGCGCCGGCGTCATGGCAAGCGCAATCGCGAAGACGAGAAGCAACAGGCGATTCGAGGCGATCCTGAACATGGTATTTCCTCCCAGGCCGCAATTATTAGTTCTCGGTCGGCTTGGTTTCCATGTGATCGATCACGAGGACGGGATAAGGCTGTTTCTTGACATCAAGCTTCAGGCCCAACCGTTGAACGCCTTCGAACAGACTAAGTGCGCCGTTCGGCTCGGATGCGCCTGCGCCTGCCGGCCCTTGTCCACGCTGCCCACCCTCGAAGTTCGCGCGCGGCGTCCAGGAAAGCGCGAAGTCAAAGCCCCCTTCGAGGCCCGAGGCATCGACTGCGGGATGATCCACATAGGCCGGCGCCATCGCTGGTAATTTGTCGGCGAGCTGGGCGAGTGTAGTGTTCTGACATGTGAGTGTGGCCGTAGGAATCCCGAACGAGTTGGCCGCAACAGTGCGTTTACAGGTGGATCTGCTGTTGGGATCGGCTTGCTTGAGGCGTGCATCTTTCTTCTGGAGAGTCAGGGCGTACACATTAATGGGCTGGTCCTCGATGTGGTACTTGATTTTGAAGCGGTCGATCAACAGCGTTCGCAGCATGGCGAGGATCGTATCCGCATCGACGTCCGTGCCGGACAAGGCAACATCGGAAGGCGCCTTGGCGACGATATCGTATTTATCGGTTTCCAGGAACTTCGGTCCTGAGAGTAAATCCGCGGCGTTGCCGGCCCCCTGATTGTTCGGACCAGCGAGACCCAGGGAAACCAGCATCAGTTGTTTGAGCGTGAGTCCCTGCAGATCAATCCTTCCGCCGGGCTGGAGGCCGCCGCGCACCGGGCTGTTCGGCGCAGACGGTTTGAATTCCGCGACCTCGAATTCGGTGGCCACCACCGGCACCAGTTTTTCGATTCCCGCAACATTGTCGGTCGGTTTGCGGGTCACACTGTCCACAACCATTGTGGCCACGGCGCGTTTCTGCTGTTCCAGTTTGATTCCAAGCTGCTTCTCGAAGGCTTCCTTGACGGGAATGGCGTCTTTGCCCGCCGCGGCAATGGCGCCGATATTGGTCCACGTGATCTGTAAATCCCAATTTCCTTCGATACCCGTCATGTCGCCAACTGGACTGTCGTAAGTGCCCGGCTCCATCTGCCGCACGATCTGGGCTAAAACGGCCATACTGACGTTTGTGCAAACGAGCGTCGTGTTCGGTGCAGTTCCCGGCTGCCCGTTGCAATTGGTCGGTCCGCCCTTCGCTTCTTTCATCTGAGGACCCGGTTTTCCCGCCGTTACCGCTGTCATCGTCCACGCATTCATAGGCTTATCTTCGTTATGGCTGACCAGCTTGAAGCGATCGGCCAGTAACGAACGCAGCATCAGCTTGGTATTCGCCGGCGTGACCGAGGTGGGCGCTTTGGCGAGGATATCGAACCGATCCGTTTCCAGCCAGAACGGGCCGCCGGTCACTTTTTCTGCGTCAATCCCGTAAGCATTCGAAATGAGATCCAGCATGGTCGCGTTCTTGAACTGGTACCGTCCACCACGCGCGAATCCGCCCAGCGACTGCACGTTCGGATTCGGATTCTTTGGACTCGAATGAACGTCCGCTGCCTCAAAAGAGGGGGGCTTTTCCGGAGTTTGGCCGTATGCCAATCCGGAAAGCGCGGTAAGTAACAGAATCTGCGTGGTTATGGTCTTCAAGTCGGGACCTCCATCATGCACTTTACGGAAATGCGTGGGGAAAGTTTCGCAAATTTCCTGTGAAATGCAACCCCGGAAAATTCAATTTACAGAAACTAAAGCGGCCCCGGGTTCATCGCGGCTTGTAAACCTTCGTTGCAGAGTGAAAATGCCCGTGATGTTCGGAGCATGCTTCTCGGCCTGTCTCCGCCAAACAGGCTTTCTTGGAAGGGCGCCGCCGCGGACGACAGGGTTTCCAGCGCCTTCTGATGAACCATGCTGAGACGGCTGACGACATCGTGCTGGGCGGTGCCAAAGGCAGGGCCATCGCTCCGGCCTATCCGTACAACCTTGCCAGCTTGTCCGGGCTCACTCGCCTCGCCATCGATGAGAGCCACCTCAAAGGAACCCCTTCACTCGCGCATGGAATCCATCTCCTGCCGGATCGCCTTCTTGAAATGAGAGACGAAACGGGCAAGCATTTCGAGAGATGATGACGGCTTCGGATTCTCCATACGCTCAAGTGCAATCTACAACCTGATGGCAAACCCGTCGAGCTGGAATTACGATCCTCTCGCACCCGATTGTGCGAATTACGCATAGATCTGTGAAATTCAAAGTATGATATTTGTATGCATAAAGCGCGAGTTACCGTGACGGTCCGTAAAGAACTCCTCGCCAAAGCGGAAAGACAGGTGAAGCGGGGCAAGGCGCGATCATTGAGCGCCTGGGTGGACGCGGCGATTGAGGAGAAGGCTCAACGGGAGGACATCGCTGCGTTGCTGGCGGAGATGAAGGCCGAGAACGGTCCGCCAACCGTCCAGGATGAAGCGTGGGCACGCGCCGTTCTCGGCCTGTAGGCCCCCCGGAAGTCGTGCTCGACAGCGGCGCGTTGATTGCCTTCGAGCGGAATGACAAGAAGGTCCGGACGTTGGTTGAGTTGGCATACCAGCACGGCCGCACGCTGCATGTGCCTGCTGGCGTCGTAGCTCAAGTCTGGAGGGACGGCCGTACACAGGCACGCCTCGCCCGCCTGCTGGGATCGAACCTTGTGGTAGTGCGGGCACTCGATCGGGCCGAGGCTCAGGCAGCAGGTGTGGTTTGCGGGCAGAGCCGTCAAGATGACGTGGTAGATGCGAGCGTCGTCCTGCTCGCACGCCACCTCCGCGCCCGCGTCGTGACGAGCGATCCGGATGATCTGCAGGTTTTGGATCCAACCATCGAATGTATTCGCTGCTGAGAATTGTGCGAAAACTAAAAGCAGATTGCTGTTAACCCGGCTCGCCCGGGTTGCGTCTATTCAGCTGGATGGAACCGAATGCCGCCAGATCGGGGTTGGCCATGCTCAGCATGGAGACGTCTTCGGCCGAAACGCGCAATTTCGACGAGGTGGTGCAACTTCACCGGGCACGTGTCTTCCGTTTCGTTCTGGCGTCCGTTCGTGACAGGCCGGTGGCGGAAGACCTGACGCAGGAGTGCTTCTGGAAGGCATATAAAGGATGGAAGCGTTTCCGGGGCGACTCGAGTGTCAACACCTGGCTGATGCACATCGCGGTCAATGTCGTAAAAGACTTCGCGCGAAGCCGCCGGATTCAATTCTGGCGGCGGGCTCCGTCGGTCGATCCGGTGAGCATCGAGAGCTGGCTGCCGGACTCCGGCAGGTCTCCCGAAGCGAACGTCATGCTTCAGGAAAACGTCCGGGCGATCTGGACGGCGGCCGAAAGCGTATCGCCGAAGCAGCGGACAGCATTCCTCCTGCGGTTCGTGGAAGGAATGGAAATGCTCGAAATCGCCGAAGTGATGGGCATCAGCGAGAGCGCCGTCAAAGTGCATCTGTTTCGAGCAGTGCACGCCGTGCGGAAAAGACTGAGGATAACCGTATGAACAACCATTTAACTTCAGAACAAATATCCAGCTGGCTGATCGGCGAGAAGACTTCGGAAGAAGAAAATCACTTGCTCGGTTGCGCTCAATGTACCGCCGAACTGGACGCCGTCCGGCACGCCTTCTCGGAATTCCGGAATTCCGCCGTGGATTGGGCCGATCGCGAGCGCGCCGGCGTGGTTCCGAGTATCGCCGGCCTGGGTCGCGCGTCTCACCGGGCTGCTGTGCGGCATTTGCGTCTGCTGGCCGCGGCAGCGCTGGTACTTGTTGTGACTGTGGTTCCCATTTACAGGAAGTCGATCGAACAGCAGCATGAAGCGGAAGCCATGCGGGAATCCGCGCTCGACGCCGAATTGCTGGAGAGAGTGAACGCCCATCTTTCACAGACTGTGCCGGTATCGCTACAACCGTTGACGGCGCTGGCGTCTGCTGCAAGCGGGAAAAACGAGGGAGAACGATGAAACGACTGGTGATCATTATTGGATGGATAGTACTCGCGGCGACGGTTCCTGTTTGTGCGCAGTCACCGTTCGAGCCGGCTTTTGCGCAATCGATCGACGATCTGAACGGGAGATTGACGACGCAACTGGCCCAGCTTCAGACGTCGTTTGGTATCGCTTCGGCGAGAAATGAGCCGACCGCCGCACTCCAGACCGGGCTTCAGGGGACATGGTGGCGCGAGGCCCGCTGGATTCAGATGCTGGGCCTGACGCCGGATCAGCAGAAAAAAATGGACGACGCGTTTCGCCAGAACCGGATCAAACTGATCGACCTCACGGCCACACTCGAAAAAGCGGAACTGTTGCTGGAGCCGCTGGTCGAGAATATCCACGCCGGTGACGAGGGGAAGATCCTGGCTCAGATCGACGATGTCGCCAACGCCCGCGCCGAACTGGAAAAGACCAACGCCCGGATGCTGCTCGCAATCCGTCAGGTGCTGACACCGGATCAGTGGGAGAAGCTGCCGAAGAACAATAACGCGTTCGGGATTCACCTGAATAACGGAAGGGTCATACGGAATGGCGTTGCGCCGGCTCCGCCGGTTCCGCCGAGCATCCCGGCCACACCCGACAAGAAGTAACTGTAGGCGCGGTCGATGACCGGCCTCCGCGTGTTAGAATCAGGCCTCATTTCTGATAGAGAGGTCGATCATGCGAAAACGAATTGTCAGCCTGTTGGTTATTGCGGCGATGCAGGTGGCATTTGCCGGTGTTCCTGCAAACGCTCAGGGCCGTGGTGGCCGCGGCAATGCTGCGGATCCCGTCAAACAGGCGATGCAGATCAAGCCGGATCTCTGGTACATCGCCGACGGCGGGGCCAATTCTGTCGTCGAGGTTACTCCGGAAGGACTGATTCTGGGAGACACCAAAAATCCGGGCGAGGACATCGAGACCGCCTTCATCGGGCAGATCAAAGCGATTTCGCCCATGCCGGTCAAATACGTCTTCAACACCCATCCCCACGGCGATCACATTTCTCACAATCAATATTTCATCGATCATGGCGCGACGGTCGTCGGTCTCAAGCACCTGAAGGAAGTCTGGGAGGCCGGGAACCTCAACAGCACGCCGGGCAAGCCGTCAGTCCTGTTCGACAAAGACTATGATCTGAAATTCGGCGGCGCCGAAGTCGAAGCGCACTATTTCGGTTCGGCCCACACCGATGCGGACACGATCGTCTACTTCAAGACGAAGAAGTTCGTGATGCTTTCCGACCTGGTCAACTTTGCGAACGCAAGCCCCGGTATCAGCGGCGCCAACGCCGTCCAGGTGCCCGGAATACTCGACAAAGTCCTGAAGCTGGACTTCGATCAGGCCATCGCCGGCCGCGGCCCGCTTCTGACCAGAGCCGAGGTGCAGGCATACCAGAAGACCTGGGACACGTTCATGACGCGTGTGAAGGATGCCGTCAAGGCCGGCGCCACGAAGGAGACCCTCGCCTCGCAGGTCAAGCAGGACGATCTGGTCAGTCCGAATCTGAAGGCTCCCTGGGCATTCAACGCGAATTTCTTCGGCCAGCTGTTCGATGCCTTGAAATCCAATCCCAACGGCGAGCCGAGAATGGCGAACTAGGATTTCTCAATGTCCAATGTCAAACGTCCCATTTTGACATTGGACATATTTGACGAACGCTGTTAAAGACGGCTTGTCTTCGTGGTGGAAGGAGACGCCTTCTTCGCCCCAGCCCCACCACTTCATGTGCTTCACGAATTCTCCCCTTTGCGCGACAGCCACGGCCGGATGTAGTTCATCCGGAAGAGCTCGATAATATCTTCGGCATCCTCTTCGCGCTGGAAGTAGCGCGTGACCCATCCCGACTGCGGGTGCAGGTAGTGCAGGCAGGCCTTGCCCGACGCTACGAGCTTCTCGCGTATCCGCACGGGAAAGGGCAAATCGGCGAAGCGGTTTTCATGCAGATGGCCGATTTCGCGGCTGTGGACCCGGAAGAAAATAATCCCACCGCGATGGCCTTCGACGGTGACGTCCGGCCAGGAAGCGACCTCCTGTTGAATTCGTGCGGAAAGGGTGTCGTCCAGCATTGCGGTCTGTATATCATACGCGTTCTTTTGACCTTGGATTCGCGCTGGTATAAAGTCCACTGACCCGGAGGAGAAACGAATGAGACGAATTGCCCTGACGATGATTATCGGTCTGACGCTCGGCGCGCTTACGCCTTTGTCCGCGCAGGATCTCACCATCACCAATGCCCGGATCGTTGTCGGTAACGGCAACGTTATCGACCGCGGATCGATCGTTGTGCGCGGCGGAAAAATCGTTTCGGTCAGTGCGGGAGCGCCGTCCTCTGTCAGTGGCAAGACGATCGACGCGAAGGGCATGAGCGCGATGCCCGGTTTCATCGATGCGCACAAGCACATCAACACGGGTCCCAATGAAAAGGCGCAGATGCAGGCGCTGCTCGAAGCCGGTTACACGACGATCCTGTCCGGCGGCGGCCCGGCCGAAGGCAACATCACGCTTCGCGATCACA
The DNA here is from genome assembly GCA_036496425.1 of Terriglobia bacterium. NCBI lineage: Bacteria > Pseudomonadati > Acidobacteriota > Terriglobia > Terriglobia bacterium. Next base: position 16,848 of record DASXLG010000265.1, read on the forward strand.
TCGAGAAGGGAGTGATCAATGGTCCACGCATTATTCCATCGGGTTCCGTGAGACTTGCCAACAACACTCCGGAAATGGCTCGCGAACAGGTGAAAAAGATGGCGGAGTTGGGCGTCAAGTTTACCGGCGAAATCTCATTGACTCCCGAACCGGGGCCCAGCGCGCAGGAGATCGAAGTTCTTAAAGCCGTCGTCGATGAGGGAAAGAAAGACGGCGTGCTGATTCAGGTCCATGCCGTCAGCACGCCCGCCATGATGGCTGCGATCGATGCCGGCGTCCGGCTGCTCGTGCATGTTCCGAACAAAGACTGGGTGTCGCACGCCAACGCTGAAAAGCTGGCGGCCAGCGGGACGAAGATACTGGCAACGATCGGCTTCGGCGCTCCTATCTTCGGAGTCTTCGAGCAGGACGACAAGCCGCGCTTCCGCGACGGAAAGCCCTGGCCCGAGTCGATCAGCGGCGCCGACAAGGTGGACGGCGTTGCAGTCGGTCAGGAAGCCGGCTTCACTGAAGTCAATTCAAGAACGATCTGGGATGCGGGCGGGATGCTCGGCTACTGCACGGATTCCGGCTACGATGCGCTGGCAGGACTGGAACACGAGTTGAAGACCTATAACGTGATGTTCTCGATGCAGGACATCGTCAAGCTCATGGGGCCCAACACCGCATCCTATATTCAGATGGGCGACCAGCTCGGCACGCTGGAACCGGGCAAACTGGCGGACATTGTCATTCTGGACGGCAACCCGATGGAGGGCTATTGGAATTGGTTGAAGGCCAGAGTCGTCCTCAAAGGCGGCGTGGTTGTCGTGGATAAGCGTTAGCGAACACGTCCTGCTTTTCGCAGGGATGATCTTCGGCCTGCTCTCGATTCCGTTCGGTTTGCCCGGCACGATCATCATCCTGAGCGCAATCTTGATTTACGCGCTCGTGACGCATTTCAATGCGGGCATCGGCATCCCGCTGTTCGTCGTGCTGTGCGTCATGACGCTCGTGGCCGAAACTGCCGATCACTGGCTCAGCGCGATCGGCGCGCGGCGCTATGGCGCTTCCACTTCTTCGATCTGGTTGTCGTTCGTTGGCGGGATTGCGGGAGCGCTGATGATCGGCGGTCCGCTGGCGGTTGTGCTCGGGCCTCTCGGTCCGATTGCCGGTGGATTCGCAGGCGCCTTCGCCATCGTTGTCGTGCATGAGCTCTATCTCCGGAAGAACTGGGCGGAGGCTCTACGCGCGGGCTGGGGTACGCTGGCCGGGCGGATGGCCGGGATGATTTTGAAAGTCGTCATCTCGGCCGCGATGATTATTTCAGTTGCCGTCGCGATGTTGTTCTAAGCTGATAATTGGAGGTTTTCTTATGGGACTCTCGGAAAAGACATGCGTACCATGCCGTGGTGGTGTTCCTCCCCTCACCGCCGAACAGATCCGTCCGCTGGCTGCTGAAGTGAAGGACTGGAACGTGGTGAACAATCACCACGTCGAACGAGAGTTCAAGTTTCCGGATTTCAAAACCGCTTTGGACTTCACGAACAAAGTGGGAGCGATTGCCGAGGAGCAGGCCCATCATCCGGACATCGTTCTCACCTGGGGGAAGGTCGGCGTGAAGATCTGGACGCACAAGATCGATGGCCTCACCGAAAGCGATTTCATCCTCGCCGCGAAAATCGATAAAGCGGCTTAGCCGGCGCCGACGGGGCGGTTAGTAAATTCCATCAAACTCCCCGCCTGAGTCAGGCGGGGAGTTTGGTATCTGCTGCATATTCAGCCCATGGTTCGCTTCAGGCAGGCACTTGTTCGAAGGAAAAGTCCGGGATGTCGACTCGCTGACTGGCATGTTCGATTGTGATGCCGCATAACTGTCCCTCACCATCAAGATCGGGCAGCGTGTTCTCGTCCAGATCTCGCGTTTCGGCGACTTCAACGGACCGAAGTTGGATGTACAGGGTGTCGGTGTCCTGAAAATGCTTAATCTTTATGGAATGAATGACCGGTCAAAAAACGCATTGTGGACCGTTTGTCCATCTGACAGAAGTTCCCGCAGGTACCTCCCGCCAGCCTCTGGTATTTGCACCCAACACCAGAATAGAAAAAGCTCTCTGGCTTACCGTGGAAGGTAAGGCAGAAAAGAAAAAAGTATCTGGCTTACCGCGGGAGGTAAGGCAGAGAAGAAAAAAGTATCTGGCTTATCGCGGGAGGTAAGGCAGAGAAGAAAAAAGTATCTGGCTTACCGCGAGAGGTAAGGCAGAAAAGAAAAAAGTATCTGGCTTACCGTGGAAGGCAAGGCAGA
>DASXLG010000266.1 GCA_036496425.1 Terriglobia bacterium
TCATCAAGCAGGTGGACGACGACACCGTTGGTGTCTTTGGGGAGATCGGTTCGTGGGATGAGATCACGGCCGACGAACGCAAGGTCTTCCGCGCGGTCGGCAGAGCGCATGCCGCGACGAACATGTCGATCTTTACGCACACCGGAATTCCCGGCAAATCGGCGATCGAGCAGCTCGATATCCTCGAGGACCAGGGCGTCAACCCGAACCGCGTCGTCATCGGACATCTCGGGAATCTGGTGGATAACAACGTGTACGTCCACAAGCAGATCTGCAGACGCGGCGCGTTCGTCGGTTTCGATCGCCAGGGTGGAAATGGCGACGCGCAACAGGTGCCGATGGTCATGGCGCTCATCGAGGCAGGTTTTGCCGATCATCTGATGTTTTCGGCGGATACCTCGAGCGGCTACGGTAAAACGATGACCGTTTTCCTGCCCAAGCTGAAAGCCGCCGGCGTCAGTGATCAGGTGCTGCACGGAATCACAGTCGACAACCCGCGCCGCTTTCTGGCGTTCGTTCCGAAACGGCCGCGAAAAAACGTCAAAGCTTAGCTTTGCGGGTACTGGAATCAGGCATGACTCCACAGTCTCTGCCGATGGTTTTTATCGTGGGTGGGGGATTCGCGGGATTGGCTGCCGCGAAGGCGTTGGCGCATGCTCCCGCCAGGATCACGCTGGTCGACCGCCGCAATCATCATGTTTTCCAACCGCTCCTCTATCAGGTTGCCACGGCTTCGCTGTCTCCCGCAGATATCAGCGCCCCGATTCGCAAAGTGGTGCGGCGGCAAAAGAACTGTCAGGTTGTCCTGGGAGAGGTGACGGCAGTCGATGTCGCCGGCCGCCGCCTGATCTTCGGTGATGCCTCGGCTCCATACGACTATTTGATTCTGGCGGCAGGCGCGACGGACACCTATTTCGGCCATGACCAATGGGCGTCGATCGCGCCGGGCCTGAAAAACATTGAGGACGCCATCGAGTTGCGGCGCAGGATTCTGCTGGCGTTCGAAACTGCGGAATATGAAGGAAGCGACGAGGAGCGCCGCGCCGTGTTGACCTTCGGCATCGTCGGCGGCGGGCCAACCGGAGTCGAACTGGCCGGCGCGATCAAGGAGATTGCGGGCCATACTCTGCCTCGGGATTATCGCCATATCGACACACGCACGACGCGCGTCATCATCTTCGAAGGAGGGCCGCGGTTGCTGGCTGCGTTTGCTCCGGAGTTACAGATCCGCGCTCAGAATGATCTGGAACGCCTGGGCGTCGAAGTCCGTCTGAATGCGATGGTGACAAACGTGACCCCCGAAGGCATTTCCATTGGTGCTGAATTCATTCCCGTCCGGAATGTATTCTGGGCGGCGGGTGTCAAAGCCAGTTCACTGGGGAAGACTCTTGGGGTTCCCACGGATCGCGCAGGGCGCGTGATTGTCGGCCCGGACCTGACCATACCGGGCCATCCTGAGGTTTTTGTCGCTGGCGATCTGGCCGCCGCGAGATCCGCAGACACCGGCAAACAGGTTCCCGGCGTGGCGCAGGGCGGTATCCAGATGGGCAGGTATGCGGGAGAGATGCTCGCCCTTGCTTTGCGGAACGGCTCCGACGCCGTGCAGCGCAAGCCTTTCGTCTATCACGACAAAGGCACGGTCGCCGTCATCGGGAAATCGAAAGCGGTCGTCGAAATCGGCCGCTTCAAATTCGGCGGCTTTTTTGCCTGGGTGCTCTGGGGCGGGATTCACATCGTGGCACTTATCGGCTTCCGCAATCGGTTGCAGGTTTTGATCAACTGGTTGTGGAACTGGCTATTCAATGCCCGTGACGCGCGGCTCATCACCGGCGATGTCCGCATCCATGTACACATTCCGCCGGGCGGAATCAGCCGCCCGAAGTAGACGACAATTGAAGCAATGAAGAAATCTCGAATTGATCCAATTTACATTTCTTATTCAGTCGTCAAAGCCATCGTGTCGTCCACGGTGAGGCGCTTCGGCGCTTTAGGATCCGGGCCGGAGTAAACGGCGATAATTTTGAAAGAGGACTCGGCGGCTTCCGCGGAGTAGGAATAGTTCGGCCGGGCCGGCATCGCGCTGAGGTCCCCGCTGGTGCGAAGTTCGTCGAGTGTAACGTACTTGCCGGTGGAGGCGAAATGCTGCCGCTCCGCCTTGGCCAACGCAAGCAGGTCGTTGCGCACGCCGGTGACATCGATAGTTGTTTGAGGATTGGAGCCGATCGCGGTTATCGATTGCGCCTGTTTCATGTAGACGTAGCCGCCGATTCCGACCACCACCACCAGCATAATGAATCCAAAAGCGCGTCCCATGGCGCATCAGTGTAGTGCAGTGACGGTTTTCGCGCCACAAAACGCGCACACAAAACAAAACACAAGAAGCACAAAAAATAGGCTGCGAGCCTGCTCCTTGTGCTTCTTGTGTTCCGTTCCCGGATCGCGTTTACGGTTGAAATGTTACCGGACCGGGGGAAGCGCGGTCTGATCCCCGGTATTGATGCATGTCGGATGGCCGAATCCACTGGCGCTATTACCGGTCCCGCCGGAAGGATTGGGCGTGATGTCGTAAATGATGTTATCCGGATGCATGGGATCCCCGCTGACGCCGCCGACGCCGGACAAGTGGTCCAGGCCCAGATTGTGTCGCACGCGCCATGCGATCATGTGATCGGCGCAGGAAGTGTCGCCGCTGACCCCAAGTCCGCCGACGAGTTGCTGATTCGGAACCGAGCCCGTGTAGAGCGACAACCCGCCGCCGAATACATTGACGCCGCCGATTTTATTGCCGACCATCGGATCATTATGGTCGCCGTAATGTTTGGAGTCACCGGCATAAGCCACACTGGTGTCCACCGGATTGCTTTCCTGCAAACCAAACAGGCTGCCTCCGGGCTGTACGGCCGAATACAAATTCGCCGTCGACAGGGAAAGGCCGTTCGGTTGCCCTGACGCGTTGGCAACCGAAGATCTATCGAGACTGAACAAATTGGCAGTATTTGCTTTTTGCGCCGCAATCGCCCGGCTGCCCAGCCACTGCGCTCCGAAGGAATTGCCGGAAAAGGCGACCGCGCAAACGGTTCCATCGCGACTGACGATCGTGGCCCACATGTTGTTATTCAGTCCGCTGGTCTCGGTCGTTACAGCGCTGATCAGAGCCGCTTGTAGAGCCGACCAGCTCGGGAGATTCTGACAGCCGGGGCCGCCCTGCGTAGAGTTACTCGCCGCAGTGCTAATCTGCGCCCATGCGGTTGTTCCGATGAATAGGCAGACCGAAAGCACCATCGCTACAATCAATTTCTGTTTCACTGAGTTCTCCTGAATTGTAAAAGTTGCCTGCGTATGCATCCGTACATGCGCATGGAGTTGTACTGATTGGCCGCACTCCCGGCGGCCAGAATTTGCTCTGTCCGACGAAGCTCAGTTGTTACTGGACGGAGATCGCGTTGTACCACAATCGGGAAGAATCAAACCACAGAAAAGTTGTTACAACGGAAGGAGCGTTGGCGCTTATCTAAAATATAAATAAATCAGGCGCATAAGAGCTTGACCGCGGGGCGACTGGCCGGGGTCCAAACTTCTGGTAGGATTAGGGGGTGACTTTAACCCGATTTCGAAACCCGTTTTTCCTGGCGTTGGCGCTCCTCGCCGTCATGGCGATCGCATCAGCCGCTCAGGCTCCGTCTGACCTGCATGAAACGTCCGCCGCTTCGGTGGCGTCATATGCGTTGCCGCAGTCGATGCCGGTGGATCCCGACGTCCTGGTGGGGACGCTGCCCAACGGTCTCCGCTATTACATTCGCGCGAACGGCAAGCCGGCGCACCGCGCCGAGCTGCGGCTCGTCGTCAAGGCCGGATCGGTTCTGGAAGACGACGATCAGCAGGGGCTGGCGCACTTCGTTGAACACATGGAATTCGAGGGCACCCGGCACTTTCCGCAGCAGGGGCTGCTGGATTTCCTGTCGTTGCTTGGTCTCGGCATCGGCCCGGATGCGAACGCGGCGACCAGCTACGACGATACCCAGTACACTCTGCGGATCCCGACCGACCGGGCCAATGTTCTCGATCGTGCGCTGCTTGTGCTCGAGGATTGGGCGCAGGGCGCCACCTTCGATCAAAGCGGGATCGACCGCGAGCGCGGTATCGTGCAGGCGGAATGGCGTTTACATCTCGACGCCGATGAACGCACGCAGGACAAACTGCTCGGAATCCAGCTTGCCGGATCACGCTATGCCGATCGGACGCCCATCGGTAAGCCCGACACTATCGAGCACGCGCAGCGGGAACAACTGATACGGTTCTACCACGACTGGTACCGCCCCGACTTGATGGCGGTGATCGTTGTCGGCGACGTCGACCGCGATGCCGTCGTGGCTATGATCAAGGAGCACTTCGGGTCGCTCTCCGCGCCGTCACCGGAACGGCCGCGTCCCAACTTCGACGTGCCCGAGCACCGCGGCACCCGCTACGCGATCGTGAGCGATAAGGAAGCCACCTCAACGGCGGTGCAGATCAGCGATCTGCGGCCCGCTCGCAACCAGGGATCGGTCGGCGGCTACCGCCAGATCATGATCGATCAGCTGTTTTCCGACATGCTCGGGGCCAGGCTCGACGAGCTCGCCCGCAGCGCGAATCCACCGTTCGGGAGAGCCGCTGCCAGCCGCGAACTGTTCCCGGCCCCGCGAACACGGGACGAAGCGGTGCTGCAGGCGGTCGTATCGAATGATGGGGTGACGAGCGGCCTGGCCGCACTCGTCACCGAGCTGAAGCGGCTCTCGCGGTTCGGTTTCACGGCGACCGAGCTTGCCCGCTCAAAGCAGGCGATGATGCTCGACTATGAGCGCGCCGTCACCGAAAGTCCCGACCGCGATTCGGCGAGCCGCGCCGACGAATACACCCGCAACTTCCTCGAATCCGAGGCGCTGCCGACGATCTGGCAGGAACTCGCATTCCATCGCCGTTTCCTCCCCGGCATCACGCTGGCCGAAGTCAACAAGCTGGCGGGGGATTGGTTTCCCGACGACAATCGGCTGGTGGTCGTCGCAGCGCCCGACGCGGCCGGCGTCGTACTGCCGGACCAGCGGCAACTCACGGCCACGGTGAACGCCGCGACGGCGAAGCGGCTGACGGCATACGTCGACACGGCGGCCGGGCAGACCCTGATGGCGTCGAAGCCGGCGGCCGGCACGATCGTCAAAACAACGCCGCACCCGGAAGCTGGAATCACCGAGTGGACGCTGTCGAATGGCGCAACCGTGGTGTTGAAACCGACGACGCTGCGGGAGGATCAAATCCTGTTCCAGGCCGTGGCGCCCGGCGGGACGTCGCTTGCGACCGACGCCGAGTTCATTCCGGCTCGTGTCGCGAGCGAAGTCGTTTCGGCGGGCGGCCTGGGACAGTTGAGCGCCGTCACGCTCGACAAGATTCTCTCGGGCAAGGCGGTCGCTGTCGTGCCGTTCATCAACGAGCTGGCCGAAGGGCTGCGCGGCGGCAGCACGCCTCCGGATCTCGAGACCATGTTCCAGCTGCTGTACCTGCGGTTCACGCAGCCGCGCGCCGATCCGACGGCATTCGCCGCGGTCGCCTCGCAGGCGCGCGCTCTCCTGGCGAACCGGATGGCGAGCCCGGATGTCGTGTTCAATCAGACGATCGACGCCGCGTTCAGCGGCGATAGTCCGCGGCGGCGGCCCGAGACCCCGGCCAACGTCGATCAGTGGAGTCTTGCGAAATCGCTGGCGTTCTACAAAGCGCGCTTCGCGGACGCCAGCAATTTCACCTTCGTCTTCGTCGGCAGCTTCACGCCCGAAACCATCCGGCCGCTGGTCGAGACCTACCTTGCCAGCCTTCCGGCGACGCACGCCCACGAGACCAGCCGCGACCTCGGCATCACGCTGCCGTCCGGCATCGTCGAGAAGACGATCGAAAAAGGCATCGCCCCGAAAAGCGAAGTGGCGATCGTGTTTTCCGGACCATTCGAGCCCGACGATCCGCATGCCCTGGCGCTGCGGACGATGACGGAAATCCTGGAGTCCCGGCTGTTCGAAACCATCCGTCAGGAACTGGGCGGCACCTACAGCATCACGGCAGAACCGGACATCGGGAAGTTTCCGCACCCGCAGTACGTCATGCGGATCGATTGGACCTGCGATCCGGCGCAGACCGGCGCGCTGGTCCGCCGCGTGTTCGACGAGATTGCGTCCTTCAAGGCCATACGGTTGTCGGAAATGCAAATGACATTGGTTCGCCAGGGCCTGTTGCGCGAATTCGAGCGGAACAGTCAGGACAACAGCTACTTCCTGAACGAGATCACCCGCCGGTACCAGGAGGGCGACACCGCCAATCTCGCCGCGATCGCCAATCTGCCGGACCGTATCAAGATGTTGACCGGCGCCGAGCTCTACGATGCCGCACAGACCTATCTCGACACCGACCGGTATGTGAAGGTCATCCTGATGCCGGAACGGTAGGAACCTGCAGGCGCGGTCTAAGACCGCGCGCTGTGAATGAATTCAGGCCGTAGGGGGCTGTTCGTCTGTAGCCCCGGCCGGGCTTTGCACATAAAGTTGAAGAGGTGGACATTCCCCGCCTTTCCAAGGCGGGGTGGCTGCGCCACCAATAAAACGGTCCCGTTCCTTAGCGGCGCAGACGGGGCGGTTAGTAACTTCAACAAATAAGGTGCGCTACGCGGTTCCTGGATAACCTTTATTAGTGCTTCGCCCTGTCGGGCTCGCGCTTCGCGTATTAGTGCTTCGCCCTGTCGGGCTCGCGCTTCGCGCCCTCCGGCGCTAACTCGATCACAGCTTGATAGACCGAACCACAGCAAATCTCGGCGAACCCTGGATTTTTGTGCAAAGCCAATCGAAAAGGAATTTATGGAGTCCAAATATGTTGCCACGGTTGGTACCGTCGACTGAAGGAGGATTCTGTTTTGAGAGTCAGTCACATTTTTTTGCGGTCTGGGGCGTTTATGTTGCTGGCCGGCGGGTTCGCATTTCCCGTCTTCGCGCAAGTTCCGGTTCCGCCGGGGCGTATTGCCCAGCAAATCATCGTCAATAGTCAGCCGGCGAATGGCGCCTATGTCCGAAACGCTGCAGGCGGAATGCAAGCCTTTACCTGCGACAGTCCACAGCGTTACACCACTCCGGACGGCTCGGCGCAAGGCTGGGCTTGTTATGATCAACGGACCGCAACCTTTTTGCTGAATGCCTTGCCGCCTGCCCAAGCCCAGTCCGCCCCGCGGCCGGCGCCGTTGCCCGCGCCTTCGCAGGCGCCGCTTCCCCAGACACCGGGCGTGGTCCGCGCGCCGGCCTCTCCTTACCCCGGCTATCCAGCCGCCGGCTTCCCACAACCGCGGCTTTCAGGGAAAGTAAAGATCGACACGAAGCGGAAGGACGTTATGGTCTACGTCGACGGTGGCTTTGCAGGTCGAATCAAAGACCTCAAGAAGTTTTCACTGCCCGCCGGAAACCACGACATCGAGCTGCGCGACACCAAGGGGCAAACGATTTTTAAAGAACAGGTGCAGGTCATTCCGCAAGAGACCGTCGAGGTGAGACCCACCGCTTGATGCACTCCACTGAATTGTTTGGGTGGAAAAAAACCGGGGGCCGAAGCCCCCGGGAAAGAGGTTGTTGCACCGCGATCCAATCGATTCCTTTGTCGATGAACCTGCCTGACCCGGATCATTCGATAACTGAAGCACGCTACGTGGTCCTTGGCCTATCGAGCCGGTTTCGTCTTTTGGTTGTCTGTTATTACGATGCGCGAAGAATACGACTTTTCCAAAGCGATCCGTGGAGTCACCGGGGCACGCTACGCTGAAGGAACAAATGTGGTCCGGATCGATCCGGATGTTGCTGAGATCTTTCCTGACGCCAAAGCTGTAAACGAGGCTCTTCGAACCTTTGTTCGTCTTACCCGGCGCGAAACTCCCGCGCGTTTCCGCAAAATGCATCGTACAAAACGGTAACGCTATTGGGTTCGAGAGCTCGGTCATGGCGAGAGCAGCACGAAGGGCCGGAAGATCGCGGCGACAAAACGGTTGAATGTTATGTCTGGAGTCCGTCCCAGGACCAGTGTGGGACTCTGAGGCCGCTCGGTACATCAGCGGCGGTCTGATGGTAGCGCGACATCGTTGTCGTGGTCGCCCAGGCGAAGTAATCGTACAAGACTTGCCGCAAGGCGCTTCGGTATCGCCGAATTTCTGAAATATGGCAATGATGTTGCAGAATGTACAAGCGGACACACTCACTAAGGCTATGAGGTCGATTTTCTCGTTGGAGATCGTATCGGCATCGAAGTGAAGGCTTCGAAGCGGGTGTCCTCAGCCGATATGAAAGGACTGCAGGCTCTCTCGGAGGAAATAAAGCTGAAGAAGCAGATTGTCGCATCGACCGAACCGCTGGAGCGCATAACCGACGAGGGAATTACAGTCCTTCCCGTAAGAACAACAGCTATGGGAAGACCGCCTGCTCGAGTGACCATCGCACGTGATGTGCGATGAAAGTGCAAATGGCCGCATGTGCATGTCGATGCTTGCGCGATTCAAGGCATCCAACGTGGTGTGTCTTCGGACCAATGCAAGCTGTTAGTGGGACAGCTTCCGATAGACAAACGCGCCGAATGGGAACAGGGCAATCAGTACTACGGCGCCAACGACAGGCAAGGTCAGACTGATGATGCCGCCATCCGCTGAAGCATACTGCACTTCATGGCGGCCATGGATCAGGATCATGCTCCAGATCGGCAACATAACGCCGAAGACGGCGAACGAGCTGAGACCTGTGAGAAGGGATATGCCGGTGGCCGCAGATAGTTTGAGGAACTTCATTCGGGGCGTCAGTGTATAACGCTGCGTAACGGGTGACAAGAAATTCGCCAGGGCCTGTGCGCACCGGAGTCAGCATGACTGTCACATGGTCAAAGCGATGTCGGCGTTCTGCCGTTCTTCTGTCCAGGCCTGAACTGCCACTGTTGGATCGCCTGAATTGCGCTATCGGTCAGACCGGATGGCAGTCCGCGCATGACACGCAGCACATCTACCGTGCCGTGACTCCGGATAACCACTTGCAGGCAACCTTGGATGTCATACCGTCAAACCCAGGAAGCAGAGCGGTTGCTTCCCACTCAATCAAGAGTCGTTGTAATCTGTGAGGCATCGTATGCAGCAGAAGTGCATCCTCTTATCTCTACTGATCGCATTCTTTGGAGCCGGAATGCCGTGCATGGCGCAGACACCAGCGATAGTGAGCCAATCGCCATGCCCGTTCACCACGTTCCAAGCTCAGGCGGCGTTCGTGAAGCGGTATTACACCCAGAGCGAATATGATGCCGCTAAGAACAGCCGCATTATTGAATGTTTCAGGATTCAATACCTCAGTGATGGGCTGAAGGTCGTGGGCTTCCTGGTCAAGCCTCGCACTATGCAAGACAAGCGGTATCCAGTCATCATTTACAACCGTGGCGGTCTGCTGGATGTTGGCAAGATTGACGCCTCGAACATCCTGGAACTTTTATCAGCTAGCCTCCGGCGGATTCATCATTCTGGCCTCACAGTAGCGGGGAAATGATGGTGGAGAAGGCCGGGAGGAACTTGGTGGCGCGGATGTGGATGATGTGACCAACCTGCTGGCCATCGCCGCTGGCTTGCCGTATGCCGATGCAAAGAACGTCTTCTTCTATGGCCTTTCCCGTGGCGGCATGATGACCTTTCTTGCCCTTCGGCATGGCGCGGTCGTGAACGCGGCGGCGGTAGTTGGCGCCGTCTATGATTTGCAGGATGCGCTGAACACCATAAAGCGCCAGTCCCCCGCCCTTGCTGAAAGGCCGGAGAAAGTGAATGTACCGCTGCTGATGATCCATGGCGGGCAGGATGATGAAGTTCCTGTGGCCCAGGCACTCGCCTTCGCCGGAAAGGTCAATGCGCTGCATAAGCAATATCAGCTACTCGTGTACGACGATGATATTCATGAAGCGGCGCAGCATCGGGAGGAGCGGGATGCGGCCATTGTCGGTTGGTTCAAGCGGTTTACGAAATGACTTGGCTGGCAGCAACTAACAGTGTGAAGTCTGTTTTCGCCTACATCTTAAGGAACCTGCCGAAGCCGTCCCGCGGTCCGCGCCACCCTCTAACCGGCGCATCATCCGGCGTCGGGCGAGCGCATGGTATCTGTAGGCTTTGCACAAAAAATCGATAGATGGACATTCCCCGCCTTTCCAAGAGGGGCGGTTAGTAACTTCAACAAAATAAGGTGCGCTGCGCGGTTCCTTGATAACCGCTATTACTGTTTCGCCCTATCGGACTCGCGCTTCGCGCCCGCCCTCGCGTTCTAACGTTTTGATCGTCGGACATCCCCGCCTTGAAAGGCGGGGATGTCCACGCCACTCATTGTTTTGAGGGACGAGCAAAACTCGGCTTTGCCCAACAAGAGGGGAACGGAGGGATGCTTGCCGGGTGGAGTTGCGTCTTTGGGGCTTTTTGGCTCGCGAGTGCATGGCAGCGCCGGAGAGCGCAGCGATCTGCTGAGCATTCGCGCCGACCTTGTTATGGCTGACGCTCCTGTGCCGATTCGCCGCCGGGAATCCGCCCGCTGCCGGACCGGGGGCAAGAGCCGGCACACTGAAGAGCCCCCGGCGTGCGCCGGGGACCCTTGCTCATGTAGCAGGGTTCAGCTTACCGGCTGACCTGTAGGCTGGTTCCACCACCAGGGGCGCCTCTGCCGCTGTCACCGCTGGAGACAACCTTGACCCAGAGTGCATCCTTGTCCTTGAAGTACGAGGTGTCGCTGGCCTTGCGCAGCGCATCCAGGCTGTCCTGAGGCGTACCCGAGGCTGCGGCGGTAAATCCCGGCAGCTCAAAGATCACCCACGAGCCGCGATCCAGTTCCGTCAGGGAGAGGGACACGTTCGGCCTTTCGGTGGTTACCTTGATCTCGGTACCGGCTCGTACGGTGCCTGAGGTTATGGTGTACTCCTTGCCATTGCGGCTCAGAACGATCGGCGGCTGAGCAGGTGCAGCAGCAGCTCCGCCTCGACCACCAGCACCGCCAGGAGCTGCGCCTCTAGCACCAGCTCCGCCGGGACCAGCAGCTGCACCACGAGCGCCAGCTCCGCCAGGACCAGCAGCCGCGCCGCGAGCGCCACGTGCGCCAGCTCCAGGAGCTGCGCCACGAGCGCCGCCACCACCGCCGCCAACATTCATGCGCCCAACATCACCCTTGCACACCGCAGCGTTCCAGGTGGGCTTAATCTCACAGGCTCCTGTGTCGACTGCGATGCTGTCGTGGACGCCGTCATTGATGAGAACGTAGGACTCGGGACCGCCGCCGAACGAGCCGTCGTGGTCGCGGATCGCGGCGGTCTTATAGGCCGTGCTGCCTCCATTATCGTTGGCCCACTTACGCTCCATCGGCGGGAAATACACCGGCTTAGCGTTGACGAATTTCACGTGATCGACGGCGTTGTTGGAGCTGACCCCGAAGCTGGCATAAAACAGGACAGTTATCGCTCCCGACTTGCGAGTGGCGTTGTCCTGGTAATTCACGAACGTGGTATTCACCACATCATGACGGTAATCGTAGTACTCGTAGCCGTGGATCGGGTAATCCGGGATTTCGGGCTTCGGCAAGCTGCGGCCGTAGGCCTTTTCCGCGTCAGTCCTGGGGTTGCCGATATTCTCGGTTTCGCCCACGAACAGCGAGTCAACGACCTTTGACGTAAAGGCATAACGACCGAATTCGCCGGACGCGTGCGTAAAGCCGTTAGCGTTGTCGGCCAGCTTCACGTTCCTGAATACGTGCATCTCACCGCGGCCCCAGATGGCGCCATTCCGGTTCTTGTAGGCGGTGAGATCCTGGAAGACCGATTCCACCGCCGTGCTGTTCGCGTCAGCGGGATTTTCATGGCCGGTCTGCGAGCTGCCGGTAACACCGAAATGGCCATCAGGCCCAACGTTTCGGTCGAACATGAACGAGTCGTAGTTGGAGTGGGCGACGTTGCCCTTGAACTCACGGAATGGCGTTCGACGTGGCCAGGTCTTCGCGCTGATCTCCGTGCCTTCGAACTTACCCGTCGGGTGCTCCGGCAATGACATCCAGAAGCCGTTCGCGTCGGAACCCGCGGCCACGTTATCCCGGTAGATGTTGTCCGGATTGGTGATCCAGAAAGTCGCCGCCGTGTTGTCCGAGGGAAGCAGGATGTCCTTGGCATTCTGGCCATTCCCTCCCGCTCGGGGTTCTCCGGCTGCAGCGAGGTTTGTCGGGACGCACGGCGCTTCCGGATGACACTTGGTCAGGATCCCCAGGTTGTGCACGAACTGGTTGTCGTGCTCCACGCCGTCCTCCAGGAAGAAACAGTGACCAATGCTGTTGTAGGTTACGTTGTTTTCAATGTCCAGGAAATTTGTGCCATGCACCGTCACGCAGCGGCTGTAGGTGTCGTGAATGGCCGAGTTCTTGATGTACTGCCCTTGCGCATCGCCGATCAGATGCCAATGGATCGGATACCGGGCCAGATGCATGTTCTGACCCATGCGATTGAGCTCGACGCCCTCGACAAACATCTTGCTCCCGTTCATCGCCATAATGTGGCCGCCAAAGAGCGTCTGGTCTGCGTCGGGCGAAGCCTGGACCACGATATTGCGCGACAGCATGCCGACTTCGCCGCGTTCGTCCACGTCGAAGGTGATCTTGCCGAAGTGCATGGA